>JBOHYT010000058.1:0-12318 GCA_050738055.1 Rhodanobacteraceae bacterium | reverse complement strand
CCATACACCGGAAACCTCGCGCACTGCGCGTTCACCAGCGCGCGCACGTCGTCGATCACCTTCTCGTCGCTCGGCGCATCCAGCACGTCGGCGACCCAGCCCGCGAGTTCGACGCAGTCAGCCTCCTGGTAGCCACGCGTGGTGACGGCCGGCGTGCCGATGCGCAAACCTGAGGTCACGAACGGCTTCTGCGGGTCGTTCGGCACCGCGTTCTTGTTGACCGTGATGTGCGCGCGGCCCAACGCCGCCTCCGCGTCCTTGCCGGTGATCGATTTCCCGATCAGGTCGACCAGGAACAGGTGATCCTCGGTGCCGCCGGACACGACCTTGTAGCCGCGGTCCATCAGCGTCTTCGCCATCGCCTTGGCATTTTTTACGACCTGCTGCTGGTATGCCTTGAACGAGGGTTCCAGCGCTTCCTTGAACGCGACGGCTTTCGCGGCGATCACGTGCATCAACGGCCCTCCCTGCAGCGCCGGAAACACGATCGACTGCAGTTTTTTCTGGATCTCCTCGGCATGGCCGCCCATCGCGGAATCTTTCGCGACGATCAGGCCGCCGCGCGGACCGCGCAGGGTCTTGTGGGTGGTCGAGGTCACCACGTGGGCGTGCGGCAACGGTGACGGATACACGCCTGCCGCGATGAGGCCGGCCGGATGCGCCATGTCCACGAACAGACACGCGCCGACCTTGTCGGCGATCTGCCGGAAACGCGCCCAATCCATCACCTGCGAGTAGGCGCTGAAACCGGCCACGATCATCTTTGGCTTGTTGTCCACCGCGAGCTTTTCGATCGCGTCGTAATCGAGCAGGCCCTCGTCGTTCACGCCGTACTGGACCGCGTTGAACAGCTTGCCGGAAATGTTCGGCTTGGCGCCGTGCGTCAAGTGCCCGCCATGCGCCAGTGCCATGCCGAGGATGGTGTCGCCGGGTTGCAGCAAGGCGAAATAGACGGCTTGGTTGGCCTGCGAACCCGAATGCGGCTGCACGTTGGCATAGTCGCAATCGAACAACTGCTTCGCGCGCTCGATTGCGAGTGCCTCGCCGACATCCACGAACTGGCAGCCGCCGTAATAGCGCTTCCCGGGATACCCTTCGGCATACTTGTTGGTGAATACGCTGCCCTGCGCTTCCAGCACCCGCGGGCTCGCGTAATTCTCCGACGCGATCAGCTCGACGTGGTCCTCCTGGCGCTGGCGCTCCTCCATGATCGCCTTCGCAAGTTCGTCGTCATAACCGGCAATCCGCATTTCATGGCTGTACATCGCGATCCTCGTGGCAGGACTGGCAGACGCCGATTTTAGCCCGATTCGAGGTTGCCACGCCGACATGTTGGCGCGCGGAAGCGCGTGCTGCGATAATGGCTGGCTTTACCTTGAGGTCAGGCCATGGATGGCCCGATCGTGAAGCAACCTCCGCATGTCCCATTGCGTAGGGCGGGTCTTGACCCGCCGGATGCTTCGCGTGATACGGACGGCGTGATACCGACGGCGGGTCAAGACCCGCCCTACCCGGAAGCGAAGAATGCAATACATCTACACCATGATCGGCGTGTCCAAGGTCGTCCCGCCCAAGCGCGAGATCATCAAGGACATTTCACTTTCGTTCTTCCCCGGTGCCAAGATCGGCCTGCTTGGCCTGAACGGCGCAGGCAAGTCGACGGTGCTGCGGATCATGGCCGGCGTCGACACCGACTTCCACGGCGAGGCGCGACCGCAGCCTGGCATCCAGGTCGGGTTTCTTGCGCAGGAGCCGCAACTCGATCCGGAAAAAACCGTCCGCGAATCGGTCGAGGAAGGTCTCTCTGAAATCCTCGACGCACAAACACGCCTCGATGAAATCTACGCGGCCTACGCGGAGGAAGGCGCGGATTTCGACGCGCTGGCGGCCGAGCAGCAGCGCCTCGAAAACATCTTGGCCGCGGGCGACGCGCACACCATGGAACGGCAACTCGAAATCGCGGCCGACGCGCTGCGCCTGCCGCCCTGGGACGCGAAGATTTCCACCTTGTCGGGCGGTGAAAAGCGACGGGTGGCGCTGTGCCGGCTGCTGCTGTCCAAACCCGACATGCTGCTGCTGGATGAGCCGACCAACCACCTCGACGCCGAATCGGTGGAGTGGCTGGAGCACTTTCTGCAGCAGTATCCCGGCACCGTGGTCGCGGTCACCCACGACCGCTATTTCCTCGACAACGCCGCCGAATGGATCCTGGAGCTCGACCGCGGCCGCGGCATTCCGTGGAAGGGCAACTATTCGTCGTGGCTGGAGCAGAAGAACGAGCGGCTGACGCAGGAAGCCTCGACCGAAAAAGCACGCCAGAAAGCCATCCAGAAGGAACTGGAATGGGCGCGGCAATCGGCGAAGGGGCGCCAGTCCAAGGGCAAGGCACGCCTGAACCGCCTGGAAGAATTGAACGCCACCGAATACCAGCAACGCAACGAAACCAACGAGATCTTCGTCCCGCCGGGCGAACGCCTGGGCGACAACGTGATCGAGTTCAAGCACGTTTCGAAATCGTTCGGCGACCGCTGCCTGATCGACGATCTTTCCTTCATGATTCCGCCCGGTGCGATCGCCGGCATCATCGGCCCGAACGGCGCGGGCAAATCCACGTTCATGAAGATGATCATTGGCAAGGAAAAGCCGGATTCGGGCGAGATCGTCACGGGCCAGACCGTGCAACTCGCCTACGTCGACCAGTCGCGCGACGCGTTGAACCCTAAGCACAACGTGTGGCAGGAAGTCTCGGGGGGCGCCGACATCCTGAACGTTGGCCGCTTCGAAATCCAGTCGCGCGCCTACCTCGGCCGCTTCAACTTCAAGGGCAGCGACCAGCAGAAGACCGTCGGCCAGTTGTCGGGCGGCGAACGCGGACGGCTGCATCTGGCGAAGACGCTGCTGCAGGGCGGCAACGTGCTGCTGCTGGACGAACCCTCCAACGACCTCGACGTCGAAACGCTGCGAGCGCTGGAAGACGCGCTGCTGGAATTCCCGGGATGCGCGCTGGTGATCAGCCACGACCGCTGGTTCCTCGACCGCATCGCGACGCACATCATTGCGTTCGAAGGCGATTCGCACGTCGAGTTCTTCCCCGGCAACTACCGCGAATACGAGGAAGACAAGAAGCGCCGGCTGGGCGAGGAAGCGGCGCAACCGCATCGGGTGAAGTACAAGAAGCTGGCGTGAGAGCCGGGAATGGGGAGTCGGGAGACGGAAGACGGGACCGGGGACCGGAAAAGTCTGACGCCGCGCCTCCGCGGGCAACGGGCCGAATACACACATGAGGCACACCCATGCACTTCATGCAGTCCCTGCAACAAGCGTGGCAGCGCAACGATTCGCTGGTGTGCGTCGGGCTCGACCCGGAGCCTTCGCGATTTCCGCCGCACCTCCGCGACCTCCCCGATGCGGTGTTCGCGTTCTGCGCCGCGATCGTCGATGCCACCGCCGATCTGGTGTGCGCGTTCAAGCCGCAGATCGCGCACTTCGCGGCGCTCGGGGCCGAGGATACGCTGGCGCGGCTGATCGCGCACATCCACGACCAGTACCCCGACATCCCCGTGATCCTCGACGCCAAGCGCGGCGACATCGGTTCCACCGCAAAGCATTACGCCGAGGAAGTGTTCGACCGCTACCGGGCGGACGCCACGACGCTGAATCCATACCTCGGGCGCGATTCGGTGCAGCCGTTCCTCGATCGGGCCGACAAGGGCGTGATCCTCTTGTGCCGCACCTCGAACCCCGGCGGCGCGGACTTCCAGAGCCTCGATTGCGGCGGCGCACCGCTGTACCTGCGGGTGGCCGAAACCGTTGCGAGCGTCTGGAACGCCAACGGCAATTGCGCACTGGTCACCGGCGCGACGTACCCGGAGGAACTGCGCCAGGTGCGCGCGCTGGTCGGCGACATGCCGCTGCTGGTGCCCGGCGTCGGCGTGCAGGGCGGCGACGTCGCAGCGGTCGTTGCGGCCGGGGCGACCGTGCGTCACGACGGGCTGATCATCAGTTCCTCGCGCGCGGTCCTCTACGCCAGCGACGGTGCCGATTTCGCCGACGCGGCGCGTGTCGCGGCACGCGCACTGCGCGACGAGATCAATCGCCATCGCCACGCCGGGTGACAGAAGGGCCGGAAGGTTCGACCGGGTGATGCGAAATGCCGGTCGTGCGCGATCGGGTCGCGGCTTCCGCAGCTCCTGCAGGCCGCGCCTGCGTAGGAGGGCCGGAAGGCCCGACACACTCCGCGAAGAACGTTTTACGTTACGGGTCGCGGTTTCCGCCGTTCCTGCAGGCCGCTCCTGCGTAGGAGGGCCGGAAGGCCAGACCCACTCCGCGATGAATGTTTTACGTACGGGTCGCGGCTTCCGCCGCTCCTACACCGTGGGCGGCAGCAACTCCATCGCCATCACGATCGCGTCCTCGCGGCCGCGCCGCGCCGGGTAGTAGTTCGGCCGACGGCCGATCTCGTTGAAACCGGCGCGCTCGTACATCGCGTGCGCAAGCTCGTTGGATGGCCGCACTTCCAGGAAAACCCGCTGCGCGCGATGCCAGCGCGCGAGATCGAGCAGGCGCCGCAACAGGTACGCGCCATGCCCGCGACCCTGGTGCAGCGGCGCCACGCACACGTTGAGGATGTGGGCCCCGTCGGCGCCGACCGACAGGACCCCGTAGCCGATCACCGCGCCGCCATGCTCCAGCACCCGGCACTGGTGGCCGTTGTCGAGACAGCTCCGGAAAATGCCGCGCGACCAGGGAAATTCGTAGGCCGCGGCCTCGATGTTGGCGACCGCCGAAACGTCCGCGTGCGTCATCGCACGCAGGCTCGCTTCCAGTGGTGCGACCGCAACCATCTCATGCGGTCCCCGCGCAACCCAACGCCTGCAACCGTTCCCAGAGCGCCCGCTTGCGTTCGCGGTCGGCGTGCAGAGTGGCGAGCGGATCGGCACGCAGGACCCGCACCGCCGGCACGCCATCGGGCAGCGGCGCCGCGCCGAACACCATCACCGCGGCGGTCGGATCGTCGGCCACGTCGCAGACCCGCACGGCCTGCAGCCCGGCCTTGCCGACCGCTTCGGTCAACGCGCTGTACATCCGGTGGATCGCGGGATCGCGCAGTTCGGCCGGGTCCGGGTGCAGCGCCAGGCGATGGATCGTCACGGGCAAAACGGGTGGCGCATCGATGGCCGCGACATCAGCGGACGCGGCATCGACCGCCGACGATGTCGTTGCCGGCGCCGCGCCATCGCGCCGCAGCCGCCACGGTTCAACGCCGAGCGCATGCAACCGGCGCTCGCGCAACGCGTTCACGGGTGCGGCTCCGGCGGGTGCGGCTCCGGCGGTTGCGCCTGCGGCTGCGCGTGCCGCTTCTCCATCCGCAGGCGCCGCCGCGACGCCCGGCTGCGCAGACCCCACAGCGTGATCACGATGCCCGACAGCGCATAGACCGTCGCCAGCGCCAGCAATACCAGTGCCGTGTTGATCGCCAGCGCCACGATGATCAGCAGCGCGACGATGACCCATACGAACGGCACGCGGTCGTTCGCCGGCAGCACCTTGAAACTGAAGTAACGCACCCGGCTGACCATCAGCAGGCCGGCGACGATGATCAGGAACGGCGTGAAGAAACGCAGCGACTGCCCCTCGATGCCGAGGTTCTCCATCGACCACACGAAGGACATGCAAAGCCCGGCGGCCGCAGGACTCGCGAGGCCCTGAAAGAAACGCTTGTCGGCGACCCCGACCTGGGTGTTGAAACGCGCCAGGCGGAGCGCGGCGCAGGCCGCGTACAGGAACGCCGCGCACCAGCCGAACTTGCTCCACACCGGACCATAGTCGCGCAGATACTGCAGCGACCACGTGTACATCACCAGCGCGGGCGCGAGGCCGAAGCTGACCAGGTCGGACAGCGAATCGTACTGCACCCCGAAATCGCTCTGGGTACCCGTCAACCGTGCCACCCGTCCATCCATGCCATCCAGCAGGGCGGCCACGAACACCGCGATCGCGGCGTGCTGGAAGTAGCCGAGGAACCCGGCCACGATCGCGTAGAAACCGGCGAACATCGCGCCGGTCGTGAACAGGTTCGGCAGCAGGTAAATGCCCCGTCGCAGGGTCTTTCTGGGAAGCGGATCGGTCATCCGGAAGCGGCTCCAAGCGTCAAATCCAGTGTAACCGATGCCCTGCTGGCACGCCCCTTTTTGTGCAAACGTGACGCCCTCACGGTTGCCAATAGAAGGCTGTGGCATACTCGCCGCCACTTTCCAGCCGCTTCGGGGGCTTGCCATGCAACTGCGCACCCTTTTTGCCGCATCGGCCATCGGCCTGTCGATCGCCTGCATCGCGGGGTTCGCCAGCGCCCAGCAAATCTACAGGTGGAAGGATTCGAGCGGCGTCATCCACTTCTCCCAGACCCCCCCGACCAACGGCGCCCATTACACGAAAATGCATCTGAGCAGCACGCCGGAGGTGTCATCGCAACCTCCGGCCCCGGCCGCGGTGACTTCCAACACCGACAACGACAACGCAGGAGCGCCGCAGCACCCCGATCGCCAGAAGACCGAGGCCGACACACCGTCCAATCGCGCCGCGCTGTGCAAGCAGTTGAGCTCGAACATCACCCTGCTGCAAGGCAAACAGCCGGTCGTCACCGGCGGCGGCAATGGCAAGCAGCAGGTGATGAGCGACAACGCCCGCGAGCAGCAACTCGCGACGGCGCACGCTCAGCAGGCGCAATACTGCTCGGGTGGCGGCGGCGCCTGACTCGCGCGGGTTGATGCGCGGGACGCGCAGGCCGCCGGCATCCCTGTCTTGATTCCGCTCGCCGCCAAGGCGAGCGGGCACGGTCATGCATGAGCGCGATCGACGCGCGCGGCCAATGCGAGGCACACGCGCCGCTACAATCCGCCGTTTCCGTACGCGGACCACGAGCGCCATGCGCCTGTCGAAATTCCACCTCGCGACGACCCGCGAGGATCCCGCCGATGCCGAGATCGCGAGCCATCGCCTGATGCTGCGCGCGGGAATGATCCGCAAGCTGGCGTCGGGCATCTACACGTGGTCGCCGCTCGGGCTGCGCGTGCTGCGCAAGGTCGAGGCGATCGTGCGCGAGGAAATGCAGAACGCGGGCGCGATCGAAATGCTGATGCCGTCGGTGCAGCCGCGCGAACTGTGGGACGAATCCGGACGCTGGAACAAGTACGGCCCGGCGCTGCTGAAATTCCGCGACCGGCGCGAGCAGGAATTCTGCTACGGGCCGACCCACGAGGAAGTGATCTCGGAATTCGCGCGCAACGAATTGCGCAGCTACAAGCAATTGCCGGTCGCCTTCTTCCAGATCCAGACCAAGTTTCGCGACGAGATCCGGCCGCGCTTCGGCGTGATGCGTTCACGCGAGTTCATCATGAAGGACGCCTATTCCTACCATCTGGATCAGGCGTCGATGGATGCGACGTACCGGACGATGTACGACGCCTATGCACGGATTTTCAGCCGGCTGGGACTGAAGTTCCGCGCGGTGGCGGCGGATTCCGGATCGATTGGCGGCGATGTCAGCCACGAATTCCAGGTGCTTGCCGATTCCGGCGAGGACGCGATCGTGTTTTCCGATCGATCCGATTACGCGGCGAATGTCGAATTGGCCGAAGCGCTCGCACCGTCCGTCGCTCGCCCCTCGCCTGCACAACCCCTTGCGCGCGTGGATACGCCAACGCAAAGGACCATCGAAGAAGTCAGCGCGTTTCTGCACGTTCCGCCGGAGCGGTGTGTCAAGACGCTGCTGGTGCGCGGCACGGATGGCGTGGTGGCGCTGTGCCTGCGCGGCGACCACGAACTGAACGAGGTGAAGGCAGGAAAATTGGCGGAACTTCCGGGCGAATCCGTGCTGGCCTCGGAGGCCGAGATCAAGGCTGCGACCGGGGCATCGCCCGGGTTCATCGGCCCGGTCGGGCTGCCCGAAGGGGTGCCGGTGATCGTGGATCGTGCGGCAGCGGGGGTGGCCGATTTCGTGTGCGGCGGCAACCGCGATGAGACCCACTACACCGGAGCGAACTGGGAACGCGACGCTCGTGTCACGCGCGTTGCCGACTTGCGCAAGGTCATCGCCGGCGACCCGTCGCCCGATGGACAAGGCACGCTTTGCCTCGCGCGCGGCATCGAGGTCGGGCACATCTTCCAGAACGGCGACAAGTACACGCGCGCGATGGGCGTCACGGTGCTTGGCGAGGACGGCAGGAACCAGACGCCGGTCACCGGCTGCTACGGCATCGGCGTCACCCGGATCGTCGCGGCGGCAATCGAGCAGAATCATGACGACGCCGGGATCATCTGGCCCGAGCCGATGGCGCCGTGGCGGGTGGTGGTGTGCGTCATCAATCCGAAAGGCAATCCCACCGTGAATGAAGCGGCCGAATCCTTGCATGCGGAATTGAATGCACGTGGCATCGAAACGGCGCTGGACGATCGTGGCCTCCGGCCCGGCGCGATGTTTGCCGACCTCGAATTGATCGGTATTCCACATCGGATCGTGGTGAGTGAACGCGGGCTCGCGGCCGGGACTTTCGAATACCGCGGACGTCGCGACGGCGAAGGCCGCCAACTGGATCGCGCTGCATTATTGGCGCTGTTTCCCGCGGCCAATGGATCGCATTAAGCCTGCGTTTTGCAACCGCGGCATTTTTGCGCCAGAATACGGCCCGTTGATTGCGATCCTGGATCGTCGGTCGACACCCATTTCCTTGTCGATACCACCGGAGTCAATATGGCAGCCATCGATGTCCGTTCGCTCAACAAGAAACAGACCCGTGACCTCATGCGGAAACTGCAAACCCACATCAAGGGTATCGACCGGGAAAAAATCACCCGCGTCAAGGAAAAGGTCAATGCCCTGCTCACGACCGAAGGCGTGACGTTCGGCCAGGTGTACGGCCGCCGGCGCGGCGGCAAGCTCGGCAAGGTCGCGCCGAAATACCGCAATCCGGCCGGCACGGAAACCTGGTCGGGCCGGGGCAAGCGCCCGCGCTGGTTCCTCGCCGCACTGAAGACCGGCAAGAAGGAAAAGGATTTGCTGATCCGGTAAACCGGGAATAGGGAATCGGGAATAGGGAATCGGAAGAGCTCGTGGGTTGCGGCTTCTGCGATTCCCGATTTCCCACTCTCGATTCCCTGCTCGTCACAAACTCCGTCGTGGCGCGACCAGCAGGTCGCCGAACAACAGCCCCGCGACCAGCGAGATCAGCAGCATCACCAGCAGCACCGCGATATGCGTACCGCTCGCGATCTGGTTGTCGAGCAGGTCGGTCACGCTGCGGAACCCGACGCTGCCCGGCACCAGCAACAGCACCCCGGGTTCGCGCACCAGCGCGCCCGGGCGGTGCCACAGGCGCGCATACAGATTGCTGCCGGCGCTCAACACCAGTCCGCCGATGAAAACGCCGAACGGCGCGCCGAGCGCATTGCCGCTGAAGTACGTCACCAGATACCCGACGATGACCGCGCACAAGACCAGCAGATAATCGCGGCGGGCGGTCTGGAACAGCAGCGCGAACGCGAACGCCGCGACCACCAATGCCGGCCACTGGGTCCATGGCGGCAAGGACGGCAACGAGTGGTCGGCCGGCACGATGCGCGCCACGACGCACACCTGCGCCGCCGCGATGGTGCCGAAGGTCAGCTTCAGGATCGTCGCGGCCGCGCCCGCGAAGCGCGCCACGCCCGACGCGAGGTGCTGACTGGTCAACTCGCGCACCGCATTGGTCAGCGACATGCCCGGCACCAGCACGATCAGCGCGGAGAGCACCACCAGCTTCAGGCTGAGCGGCACCAGCCAGGCACTGATCATGGTCGCGATGAAGGTCGCGACCAGCGCGGCGAGTGCATCGCTGGCCACGGCAAGTCGCGGACGTCCGTAGCCCGACACCACGATCGCGCCGATCAGCAGGCCGATCAAGCCCGCGACCAGCGCATCCTGCCACGAGGTGCGGAACAGCACCGCAACGCTCGCGGCAGACAAACCGTAGCCGAGCACCGTTGCCCACAGCGCCGCCCTCGAGAGCGGCCGGCCCAACGCCCGCAACTGCGCCATCCCGCGCCTCGGCATCAGGCTGCCGTCTGCCACCTGGTCGGCGATTTCGTCGGCGCGGCACAGCCGCGCGAGGTTCACATCCCCGGGCGCGATCCGCACGACCTGCGTCAAATCGGCGATGCCGTCGCCGTCCGGCTCGCCGAACGACAGCACGATCGAGGTCGGGGTCGACAACACGTCGCAGGCAAGCCCGAGTTGCTGCGCGACGTTGCCGATCGCCTGCTCCAGGCGCGGCGCGGCGGCGCCGTACTGGTGCAGCCGCCGCGCCAGTTCGATCACGAAGCCGATCCGTGCGCGCCGTTGTTCGTCGAGCGCCAGCGCACCGCGCGCGCCACCCGCCGCTTCCGAAAGCGCTTCCGTCATGTGTGCATTGTCACGGGCCCGTGCGGCGTACGGCCGGGAGCTTGCGCGGCGACCGCGCTTCCCAGACCTTGCCGCTGCGCAAGAAATCCGGCGCAGTATAGCCCGCTGCGCGCGACGCCTTCAGACCCTCGGCGCTGGCAGCGAAACCGCCACCCGCAGGCCGCCGCCCTCGCGATTGGCCAGCACGATCCGCCCGCCGTGGGCCTCGACGATTTCGCGTGCCAGCGCAAGGCCGAGCCCGGTGCCGGAGCGCTTGGTCGAATAGAAGGGCAGCAGCGCCTGCGCCAGCACCGTGTCGCTCATGCCGGGACCTCGGTCGGCAACCTCGATGCGCCAGCTCTGGAAGGCGTGGCTGATCGCGAGCGTGACCTCGCCTTCGGCGCTGCCCGACTCATGGGCATTCTTGATCAAATTGAGGAGCACCTGCTCGATCTGCGCCGCGTCGAAGCGTCCGGGTTCGGACGGCGCCTCGTCGAGCAGGCGGAATTCGCAATGCAACCGGAGCGCGTCGAGGAACGGACCCCACTCGACCGGCGCGGGATTGGGCTGCGGCAGCTTGGCGAAACTCGCATAACCCGCCGTGAACGAGTGCAGGTGCCGCACGCGCTCGCCGATGCCCTCGAACACCCGCGGCAGCCGCGCGAGGTCGTTGCGCCTTGCCAACTCCGCGCCCGAATGCGCCAAGGACGAAATCGGCGCCAGCGAATTGTTGAGTTCATGGCTGATCACCCGGATCACGCGCTTCCACACCGCCACTTCCTGGCGCGACAGCTCGCGGGTCATCCGTTGCACCAGGTACAAGCGGTGCGCGCGCCCCTGCAAACGGAAGTCGCGCCGCGAGAGGTGGAAATATTCTTCGTCGTCGCCCATCTCCACGCCGAACAGGCTGTCCTCGCTGGCCGTCAGGGCCTGCCGCATCGGCTCCGGACAGGCATCCAGCAGCTCGCCGAAACCCAGGCCCACTGGGCTCTTGCCGTCGTTGAACAAGTGTCGCGCCGCGACGTTCGCGTAGACGATCCGGTCGCCGGCGTCGGTCAGCACCAGTGCGGTCGGCGAGTGTTGCACCACCGTATCCAGCAGCAGTTCGCGCTGCACCAGGTCCTGGCGCTGCGCGCGCAGCGCGTGGCCGAGTTCGTTGTGCGCCTCGATCAACTCGCCGAGTTCGTCGTGGCGGCGGGTGCGCAGCGAAATGCTGAAATCGCCGTCGCGGTAGCTCGCGACGCTGCCCGACAGCGCACGCAGCAGCCGCCGCACCGGTTGCATCGCGGCGTGCGCAGCCCAGCCGACCGGCAGCACGCACACCCCGATCGCGATGACCACGGACAGCCACAGGTTGCCGGTCCACGTCACCAGCGCCGCAGACAACAGCGCCGCGGCAACCGTGGCCGCGATCAGCAACAGCGTGAGCTTGCCTTCGAGGGAGGTGAAGCGCATGGACGGCAGACGGGAGACGGCAGACGGCAGACGGGAGACGGGAGACGGCAGACGGGAGACGGCAGACGGGAGACGGGAGACGGCAGACGGGAAACGGGAGACGGGAGACGGGAGACGGGAGACGGGAGACGGCAGACGGGACACGGGGACCGGGGACCGGGGAGAGGATAGATGCGAATTCGCGGGCGACGGGGAAGCAAATCACCTCCTTCCGAGGATGCGCAAGCAACCGTCCATGGTGCTGGGCGCCGGTGCGTGCGGCCATCCCTGGCCGCCCGTTCGAAGCGGCGCGCGATGCCCCCGGCATCGCGCAAACGCCGCTTCTCACCCCTCCGTCGGAACGCCGTACCGCTGCATGCGCCGATACAACCCTTGGCGCGACAGCCCCAGCGCACGTGCGGCCACACTGATCACGCCGCCTGCCCTGCGCAATGCTTTCTCGACGTCGG
>JBOHYT010000057.1:0-7865 GCA_050738055.1 Rhodanobacteraceae bacterium | reverse complement strand
GGGTATGATCGACCGTGCATGGGATGCACTGGTCGCAGGGTTGCGGAAATTCGGCCGCACCAACGAAACCCCGGAAACGGCGACATGAACGACGAACGCCGCAGCGCCTCGCGCAAGCCGTCCTCGGCTCCGATCGAGGTCACCGACACCATCAGCGGCGAAACCATCGGTCGCGTCGGCAACCTTTCGCGCACCGGCATGTTGCTGATCTGCCACCGGCCATTGAACGACAACGCGTTGTACCAGCTCCGCTTCCGCCTGCCCGATCCGTTCGGCGCCCAGTCCGAAATCGAGACCGGCGTGCACACGATGTGGACCGAGCAGGCATCGACAGACGGCTACCAGTGGTCGGGGCTGCGCATCATTTCCATCAGCGGTCGTGCGGCTGCGTCGCTCGACAAGTGGCTGGAACACGGCAGGGGATAAGCGTGCCGCCGTCGGCTTTTCTCCTTCCCCTTCAAGGGGAAGGCCGGGATGGGGATGGGTTGCAACGCAAGCTCTGGGTCGCACTTTGCACTGCGGCGCGCTTCGCGGGATCATGGCGGCTCACGTTCCTTTGCCGTGTGCCATGACCGCTTCCCCGCAGGACAATCTATCCGCGCTGTATCCCGGGCCCCTCGCTGAACTCGAACAGCGCAGCGCCGATGCGCTGCGCGCCGCCGGTCGCGACACGCTCATCGTCGCGGCGGGCATGCCGCACGGCTGGTTTCTCGACGACCAGGATTACGCGTTCAAGACCAACCCGCATTTCCTGCACTGGCTGCCGCTGACCGACGTGCCGGGAAGCTGGATCGTTTACACGCCGGGCGCGAAGCCGAAACTGGTTTTCCTGCAGCCCCGCGACTACTGGCACGTCGTCCCCGCCGCGCCGAGCGGGTACTGGGTCGAGCATTTCGACATCGTCACGATCCGCACGCCGAAGGAAACGCGCGCGCACCTGCCCAGGGATCCGTCACGCTGCGCGATCATCGGCGAGGCCAATGCCGCGGTCGGCGACTTCGCGCCCGACAATCCCGACGCAGCCCTGCACCTGCTGCACTACCGGCGCGCGTTCAAGACGCCGTACGAAGTCACCATGATGCGGGTCGCCAGCAAGCTCGGCGTGCACGGCCATCGCGCGGCGGAGCAGGCATTCCGGGAGGGACTCTCCGAATTCGACATTCATTGCCATTACCTGGAAGCCACCCGACTGACGGAATCCCAGCTGCCCTACGGCAACATCATCGCGCTGGATGCGCACGGTGCGGTGCTGCATTACATGCATTTCGACCGCAACCCGCCCACCCACGCGCACTCGCTGCTGATCGACGCAGGGGCGCAGTTCCACGGCTACAACTCGGACGTCACCCGTACGCATGCAGCACCGGATGCCCATGAATTCCAGACCCTGGTCGGCGCCGTCGAGAACGCGCAACTGGGCTTCTGCGCCAAGGTACGCGCGGGGCAGAGCTACCCCGAGCTGCACGTCCACGCGCACCACGTGCTGATGCAGGTGCTGCACGATCTGGGATTCATCACCTGCAGCGCCGAAGCCGCGGTCGCCAGCGGCATTTCATCGACGTTTTTTCCGCACGGACTCGGGCACTCGATCGGCCTGCAGGTACACGACGTCGCCGGTTTCGCACGCGACGAGGCGGGCGGCACGATTGCGAAGCCCGAAGGCCATCCGTACCTGCGCCTCACCCGCAGCCTCGAGCCCGGCATGGTCGTCACCATCGAACCCGGCTTGTACTTCATCGACATGCTGCTCGCGGAATTGAAATCGAAGCCTGCAGCGAAGGACGTGGTGTGGGCCAAGGTGAATTCGTTCAAGAAGTACGGCGGCATCCGCATCGAGGACGACGTGGTGTGCACGACTGGCGAACCCGTGAACCTGACCCGTGAGGCTTTCGCGGCGGGGTGACCAGCACACGCCAGACGGCGGATTCGGCAACTACGCCTTGCGCCAGAACTTTACGCCCGGCAGCCCCTCGAAATCCGCGTCCTGTGTCCAGACCGATGCATCGGCGGCTCGTGCAGTTGCATAGAGGATGCTGTCGGCCAGCGGCAACTTGTGAAGCCGTCCCAGTGTCACCGCGCGAAGCGCCAGCGATGCATCCAGGTCCACCACCAAGCTCTGACGCATCGCAGCGACATACTTCAACGCTGCAAATTCATCGCGCTGCTGGCAAACGCGCTTGAACACTTCAAGCAAAGTAATGGACGGCACCAGCAACTCATCCGGCTTTTCGATCACGCCTGCGAAGTGTTTGGCATTCGGCCCGTCGGCGAAGTATTCCAGCCACGCCGATGAATCGACGACATTCATACGCGATCGCGGTCACGTGGCACGGAGGTATCGATGCCGCGCAACGTGCCGCGCAAGGACTTTGCGGAGCGCACCGGAATCATTTCGATGCGATCCCCGTACTGCAGCACCTGCAACTTCGTCCCAGGCGTCAGACCCATCGCTTCACGCACAGCTTGCGGGATGACCACTTGATATTTCGGCGAAACCGTGACGGCCTGCATGATGCTTCTCCAATCGATGACGGTACCGTAATACTTACCTGCGATCGATGCAATGTTACGGGTACGCCGCGCATCACTTCGCCCCGCCAAGGAGAGCGCGTACGGCGGAACCCGCGTAGGGCGGAACCCGCGTAGCGGTTTCCGCCGGGACCAAGCGACTCATAGGCGGAAGCCGCTGCGCGGATTCGGTCCTACCGGATTCCGCCCTACCGGATCCCGCCCTACCGGGTGCCGCCCTTCATCGCCACCGCGTCGGTGGTGGTGGGCAGGCCGACCTTCTTCGCGTACGCGGCGAAGCGCGGGTCGTCGCGATAGCGCAGGATGAACGGGTCGTAGAGCAGATAACCGATGCCGGGATCACGGCTGGCCCAGGCACGGTCCAGCCACTGGAACGCGTTGTCGGGATCTTGGCGCAACGCATATACCTGCGCGATCTGGTAAGGAGCCTGATCGGCATTCTTGTCGATGAGCCTCTTCAGGACGGCATCCGCCATCGCCCGATCGGAGCCGATCTGGCGGGCGAGGGCCAGAGCCACATCCTGCCAAGGTCCCGGATTTTCCTGGTGCGCCGCGGTCAGTGCGGCCTGGAAGTCCCCCCGCTGGATCGCAATCATCGCCAGACTTTCGTGATACGAGTCGGCTGCCGGTTGCAGCTCGATCGCCTTGCGGATGGCCTGCTCGGCCTCGTCCAGGCGACCCAATCCCGCAAGATAGTTGCTCAGCCAGTTGTACCGGCCCGAGTGTAGCGGATCGGAAGCCAGCGCCCTGCGGGTCAGTATCACCGCACGCCGTACTTGGCCCAGCGTCGCTTCCAGATTTCCCAGATCATACAGAACGAGACCGTCGCTGGGAGCGAGCCGAATGGCGCGCCGGTATTCATCCCGCGCCCCGGTCCAGTCGAAATCCGCCGTCAGCAGCAACCGGCCGCGCGCGGCATGGGCCGCAGCCAGGTTGGGGTTGAGCGACATCGCGTTTCGCACCGCTTCGCGCGCTCGGGTGTAAGCCTGCCTCTGCGCGGCGCCGCTCAGGTTTTGCTCGGCCAAACCCGTCCAGGCGCTCGCCAGCGCCGCAAAGGCCGCCGCATAGCGCGGATCCAGCTTGGTCGCAGCCGTGAATTGCTCGATGGCCTTGCGCACACCTGCGGTGTTGCCGCGCTCGAGGTAGAAACTGCCCTGCTGATAGAGCAGCCACGCAGCCAAGTTGCCGCCCGGCGGACGGTCGCTCTGCTGCACCGCGCCGGGCATCGTCAGCAACTTCGCTTTCAATGCATCGGCCACCGATTGCGTGATCGCGTCCTGCAGCGCGAACAGGTCCTTGTAGGGTTTGTCGTAGCGCTCGGACCACACGATGCTGCCATCGCCGGCATTGACCAGTGTTGCGGTGATGCGTACCTCGTCCCCGGCGCGTTGCACCGAACCTTCCAGCAGGTGCGCGACGCCGAGCAACTGGCCGATCTTGACGCTGGAATCCTTGCTGTCGCGAAACTGGAACGCCGAGTTGCGGCTGATGACCTTGAGGCCCGCGAACTGCGACAGCGCGGTGATCAGGTCATCCGACAAGCCGTCGGAAAAGTATTGTTCGTCCGATTTGCCGCTCTCGTTGGCGAATGGCAGCACCGCGACGGATTTGGCAAGAATGGGTGCGGTGGCCGCAGGCAAGGCGTTGCCGGCCGCCGCGAATTCGCGCAGAGTCTTGTCCCGCTGCAGTACCAGTTGATTGGTCAGCAGCAGCACCACCGCGACGGCGAGAATGCCGATGATCCAGTAGTCGAGCTTGCGCGCCAAGCGGCGGGTTGCGACCGCGTCCTTGGGTATGTCGTCTTCGCGCGCAATCCCGTGCGGGGTGAACTTGAAGTACCAGGCAAACGCCAGCCAGAACGGAAACCCGATTGCACAGGCGATCACGAACCACAAGGTCACCTGCGTGGACAGCCCGAACGCGGGGCTGAGCTGTGAGATGCCTTGGGACAGCGCCCACACCGCTGCAACATAAATGATCGCCGCGCGCAGCACGTGACGGCGCTTCAGTTCTTCGAACAAGCCGGGCTTGTCGACTGCCACTTCTTGAAGGATTCCCGCCGGCAACCCGCCGGTCGCCAATCGCCGGCAGTGTAGCCAATCGACGCGTGGGATGCAGACCGTCATGCTTCGCCTCAAGGGGGATCGAGGGAGATGCGCTTTTGCGGCGCGCGAAGACACCGTGACACGCGTGATGACATCCCCCGCGCCCGCGGCGCAGCGCTACGCGCTCGGCCCTTCGGGCCGCCCTTCGTTTCGAATGGGGTGGTCCACTTGGCCACCGCCACGCGGACAGGCGCGCCGTGTTCCGCGATTATCGGCCGCTTTGCCGGGGACGGGATTCATCGATGGGCAACGAATACGCGGTTCGCCGCACGGTCGGCGCGTGGGCGCTGATGTTCACGGGGCTGGGCTCGATCATCGGCTCGGGCTGGCTGTTCGGCGCATGGCGCGCGACGCAGCTCGCCGGTCCCGGCGCGATCTGGGCCTGGATCATCGGCGCGGTGGTGATCTTGTTCATCGCGGTCACGTACGCCGAACTCGGCGCGATGTTCCCGGAATCCGGCGGCATCGTGCGCTACGGCCAGTATTCGCACGGCATCCTGGTCGGCTTCATCGCCGCGTGGGCCAACTGGATCGCGATCGCGTCGGTGATTCCGGTGGAGGCCGAAGCCTCGGTGCAGTACATGGCGTCGTGGCCGTGGCAGTGGGCGCAGAATCTGTACCACGTCGCGCCGGGCGGATTGGGTGAACTGAGTCCCACCGGACTCGGCATTTCCGCGGTGCTGGTGATCGGGTATTTCCTGCTGAACTACTGGAGCGTGAACCTGTTCGCCAAGACCAATACCTGGATCACGCTCTACAAGTTGATCGTGCCGGCGCTGACCGCGATCGCGCTGATGGCGACATCGTTCCACCCGGAGAATTTCCATGTCGGCGCGCACGGCGGAGCGCACGCGTTCAGCCTGTCGGCGGTGCTGACCGCGGTCGCGATCAGCGGCATCGTCTTCAGCTTCAACGGTTTCCAGAGTCCGGTGAACCTCGCCGGCGAAGCGAAGAACCCGGGCCGCAACGTGCCCTTCGGAATCATCGGTTCGATCCTCTTGGCGACCATCGTGTACCTGTTGCTGCAGGTGGCGTTCCTTGGCGCGACCGATCCCGCGCTGCTCGCCAAGGGCGGCTGGGCCGCGATCGAACACTCTTCGCCGTTCGCGCAACTCGCGATCGCGCTCAACCTCAACTGGCTGGCGCTGCTGCTGTATTCCGACGCCTTCGTCAGCCCGTCGGGCACCGGCGCGACCTACACGGCAACGACGGCGCGGATGATTTACGGGATGCAGCGCAACGGCACGCTGCCGAAGGTGTTCGGCAAGGTCCACCCACGTTTCGCAATCCCCCGGCGGCCAATGTGGCTGAACCTCATCGTCGCCTTCATCTTCCTGTTCTTCTTCCGCGGCTGGGCGACGCTCGCCGAAGTGATTTCGGTCGCGACGATCATCTCGTATTTGACCGGGCCGGTCAGCGTGTCCGTACTGCGGCGCACCGCGCCGGAACTGCACCGGCCGCTGCGCATTCCATTGCTGCACGTGATCGCGGGACTCGCGTTCGTGTTCGCGACCGAACTTCTGTACTGGCGCGCTGGCCGCGCACCGGCGAGATCATCCTGCTGATGGTGGTCGCGCTGCCGGTGTGGTTCTGCTACGCGGTCAAGCGCGGCGGCGGCGACCTGCTGCTGCAGGTGCGCGGTGCGCTGTGGCTGATCTTCTACCTGCCCGCGGTCGCCGCGCTGTCCTGGGCCGGCAGCGCGAAGTTCGGCGGCCACGGTTACCTGCCGTACGGCTGGGACCTCCTGATCGTCGCGGCCGTCGCTATCGGTTTCTTCGTGTGGGGCCTCGCCTGCGGCTGGCGCACACCGGAAGTGGACGCGATCAAGATGCAAGCGCATGCGCATCCGGATGCGATCATGGTGCCGCCGGACGAAGCGACCGCCGAGGAAATGACGGGCCGCTGAGCGACGGGTTCAGTCCAACGCGAGGATGTCGCCGAGCAAGGCCTGCGCGGTGACCTCCGGCCCCGCGCCTGCGCCCTGGATCACCAGCGGGCGGTGCGCATAACGCGCGGTGTGGAACGCGAACAGGTTGTCGGCGCCTTGCAGGTGCGCGGCCGGATGGTCGCGGGAAACCTCGGCCAGGCCAACCCGCGCACGCCCGTCCGCGTCGAAACGCGCGAGGTAGCGGAGCACGCGTTCGCGCGACACGGCGGCGGCGTGGCGCGCGGCGATCGTCGCATCGAGTTCACCGAGCCGGCCGAGGAATTCCTCGCGTGGCACGTCGCGCAGTGCCTCGGGCACCAGGTTCTCGACGTCGACCTGCGGGCGTTCCAGCGCAAAGCCGGCCGTGCGCGCGAGGATCAACAGCTTGCGCGCGACGTCCTCGCCTGACAGGTCGGCACGCGGATCGGGTTCGGTGTAGCCGAGCGCACAGGCTTCGCGCAGCAGCGTCGAGAACGGCTGTCGGCCGTCGTAGTGATTGAACAGGTACGAAAACGATCCCGAGAACACGCCTTCGATGCGCGTGACCTCGTCGCCGCAGGCGTGCAGCCGGCGCAGCGTGGCGATTGCGGGCAGTCCTGCGCCCACGGTGGCGCTGTCGCCATAGCGGGTGCCGCGCGCGCAGGCCGCGCGGATCGCGTGCCAGCCTTGCAGCGCGCCGCCCGCCAGGGCCTTGTTGGCGGACACCACGTCGCAACCGCCCGTCAGCCACGCAGGGTGTCGGGCCGCCAGTTCCGCGGACGCGGTCGCATCGATGATGGTCTTGTGCTCGGCGTCGCTCGCATGCAGCGCGCGCAGCAACGCGGCGTCGTCGCGGACCTCGCCGCCGGCATCGAGGCGCTCGCGCAGGCGCCGTTCGGCGAGCGCACCGACCTGCGTCTGTTGGTGCCGCGAATTGGCGGCGCCCACCAGCCGCAGGTTGGCACCGGCGGGCGTCCGCAGCAGTTGCAGGAACGCACCGCCGACGTTGCCGGTGCCGAACAGCACGACCGCGATTTCGCGCTGCACGCCGACGCCGGGGCGGGCGGCTTCTGCAAGCACCGCGCTCATGCGGTCACCGCCTGGCGTTTGGACGTTGCCGCCGCCGCACGCGCCAATGCCGCGCGCAGGTGTCGCGACAAGTCCGAGATGTCCTCGATCCCGACCGACAGACGCAACAGCGTGTCGGAAATCCCGGCCGCGCGCCGCGCCTCGGGCGCCATCGCCGCGTGGGTCATGCTGGCCGGGTGCGCGATCAGGCTTTCCACGCCGCCCAGCGATTCGGCCAGCGTGATGCATTGCAGACC
>JBOHYT010000056.1:0-4739 GCA_050738055.1 Rhodanobacteraceae bacterium | reverse complement strand
TGCTGGACGGCGTGCACGATGCCGCGCGCGCCTGCCAGATCGCCGAGCGCATCATCGAAGTCCTCAATGCCCCGTTCCGGCTTGCAGCCAAGGAGTTGTTCACCTCGACCTCGATCGGGATCGCGCTCGCCGCGCCGCACTACCGCAACCCGGACGAGCTGCTGCGCGACGCCGATTCGGCCATGTACCGCGCCAAGGCCGAAGGCCGCCACCGCTACATCCTGTTCGACGACGACCTGCGCAAGCAGGTGGTTTCGCTGCTGGAAGTCGAGAACGACCTCCGGCGCGGCCTGACGCGCAACGAATTCGTGCCGTATTACCAGCCGGTGGTGGATCTGGACAGCGGCGCGGTGATCGGATACGAGGCGCTGATGCGCTGGCGCCATCCGCAGCGTGGCGTGCTGCTGCCGGGCGAGTTCCTGAGTGTGGCCGAGGACACCGGCACCTCGGAAACCATCGACTGGCAGATCTTCACCCAGGTTTGTCGCGACGCCAATGCCCTGGCAGGCGATGAGGGCGCCTTCGTCGCCATCAACCTGTCCGCGCGCCACTTCAGCAATCCGCAGTTCGACCAGCGCCTGCTCGGCCTGCTTGCCGAGTTTGCGGTGCCGCCCTCGCGCCTGCACGTGGAAGTGACCGAACGGGCGCTGCTCGAAAACACCCCGGCGGTCAAACACATCCTGGGGGTTTTCCGGCGTGCCGGCATCAGCATTTCGCTGGACGATTTCGGCACCGGCTATTCGTCGCTGTCCTACCTGCACCAATATCCGCTGCAGACCCTCAAGATCGACCGCTCGTTCATCGCCAACTTGAGCGAAGACGCCGAAAGCAACGGCGACGCCGTGATCCGCGCGATCCTCGCGATGGCGCAGACGCTGTCCCTCCGGGTGATCGCCGAAGGCGTGGAAACGCCCATGCAACGCGACCTGCTGCACAAGCTTGGCTGCCGCCACGTGCAGGGTTTCCTGTACGCGAAAGCCCAGCCGGTCGACACCTGGATCGGCGGCGCCGCGCCCCGCTTCGAGACCTGAACTTCCCGGCCTTGCACACCGCCATCCGTGGCCGGGGAGTTGCGCAGGCCGGCTCAAGGAGCGTAGCGACAGAGCCGGCATCCCTGCCGGTCTATTTGAACCCAAATGGCGGGTTGAAACCCGCCCTACGCCAACGATGCAATCCGCCCACGCCGCGGCGGCATGATGCCGTGGGCGCGCCTCTCACACGCCAAGTTCGTAGGGCGGGTCTTGACCCGCCAAGAGGGTTACCGGATTTGCGCGGAACGAAGCGTTTGAAAAGTCTGGTCCGTGGCACCCGCACTGTCGCCAGCGCTAGAATCGAACCACACCGCAGCGCGGCCGATGGAGGTTCCCATGCGACAGGTCAAGCATCTGCTGGAAGGCAAGGGCAACGCGGTCTACACGATCACCCCGGAGGCGCCGGTGCTCGATGCGATCCGCCTGATGGCCGAACGCAGCATCGGCGCACTGCCGGTGATGCGCGGCGAAGCCCTGGCGGGCATCGTAAGCGAGCGCGACTACGCCCGCAAGGTGATCCTGAAAGGACACTCGTCGCGCGAGACCCCGGTGTCGGACATCATGACTCCCTCGCCGACCAGCGTCGGGCCTGCAACCACCGTCGACGAGTGCATGCGGCTGTGCACGGAACTGCGGGTGCGGCACCTGCCGGTGATCGAGAACAACCGGCTCATCGGCATCGTCTCGATCGGCGACCTGGTCAAGGCGGTGATCGACGACCAGGCGGCCGAGATCGATCACCTGCAACGCTACATCGCAGGCTGACCACCGCAGCGTTCGGCATCCGTCTCCCCGCTTCGCCGACGGATCGAATCCCGACGACTACGCGTCGAGGTCGGGAATCAGCTTGTTCTCGAAATACGCAATCATGTCCTTGAGCTTGAGCTTGCGCTTTTTCAACCGGCTCAACTCGAACTGGTTGCAGTCGGGATCGCCGGCGAGTTTGGCGATCGCCGCGTCGAGGTCGCGGTGTTCCTCGCGCAGTTCCGCGAGGCGGCGGGCCAGCGTGGCGGGATCGTTGCCGGATTGCATGGGCGGAGTGTAGCGCCGGCGTCGCGCCGGCTACACTGGCCGGCTCATGTCCATCGCCCACGTCCAATCGATTCCCGGTCGCAGGCAGGCGCACGAGGCCGCGCGGCTGGCCAAGCGCCTGCGCCATGCCGTGGGGCGCGCGATCGCCGACTACCACCTGATCGGGGACGGCGACCGGGTGATGGTGTGCCTGTCGGGCGGCAAGGATTCCTGGACCCTGCTGGACCTTTTGCTGTCGCTGCAAGCAAAGGCGCCGGTGAAGTTCGCGCTCGCCGCAGTGAACCTCGACCAGAAGCAGCCCGGGTTTCCCGCTGAGGTGATCCCCGCTTACTGCCGTGAACGGGGCGTACCGTTCCACGTGATCGAGCAGGATACCTACCGCGTGGTGACGCGCGTGGTGCCGGAAGGCAAAACCCTGTGCAGCCTGTGCTCGCGGCTCCGCCGCGGCGCACTGTACGCGTTCGCCGAGCGCGAAGGCTTCACGAAGATTGCGCTGGGTCACCACCGCGACGACATCCTCGCGACGTTTTTCTTGAACCTGTTCCACGGCGGAACGCTGAAGGCGATGCCGCCCAAGCTCCTGTCCGACGACGGCAAGCACGTGGTGATCCGGCCGCTGAGCTATTGCCGCGAAGCCGAAATCGCCGAGTACGCCGAACAACGCGGGTTTCCGATCATTCCGTGCAACCTGTGCGGTTCGCAGGAAAACCTCAAGCGCAAGCAGGTGCGCAGGATGCTGGATGGCTGGGAACGCGAGCACCCCGGCCGCAGTGAAAGCATGTTCCGCGCGCTCAGCCACGTCGCGCCTTCGCAATTGGCCGATCCGGACCTGTTCGATTTCTCGTCGCTTGGCTCCGCACCAGATGCGCCGCGCGCCGATGCGCACGCATGGCTGGATGGCCGGGAATCGGGAATCGAGAATCGGGAATCGTAAAAACCCTGTCTCGACCCTTCCCGCGCCGTCATCACGAATATCGATTCCCCATTCCCCATTCCCCAGTCCCGATTCCCGATTCCCCATTCCCCATTCCCGGCTCTCAAATGGTCTTCCGTCATCTCACCCTGTTCCGGTTTTCCTCCGCCGTTGGCAAGTCGCTGAAAGGCTTGGAGGAAGCCCTGGCCGGCCGCGCCTTGCGCGCCTGCGGTCCACTGGAGGCTGCCACCCGCGGGTTCGTGTCGCCGTTCGGCCCGGATTCCGAAGTCCTCAGCCACACGGTCGGCAAGGCCACTCTTGTGACCCTCGGGTCCGAGGAAAAACTGCTGCCGGCCGCGGTCGTCAATGCCGAGCTTGGCAAGCGCCTGCGCAAGGAAGCGCAGCGGCGCGGCCGGCCGGTCGGTGGTCGCCAGCGCCGGGCCATCAAGGCCGAGGTGCTGGACATCTTGCTGCCACAAGCGTTTGTCCGACCGTCGCGGCTAAATATCTATTTGGACTCGAAAAATGGCTGGCTGGTGCTGGACACCGCCAGCCGCAAGGCCGCCGAAGCGGCCCTGACCGCGTTACGCGAGGCGCTGGGCAGTTTCCCGGCGCAGCCGCTCACCGGCGCCGAAACCCCGCGCGCCCTGATGACCCAATGGCTTGGCTCTGGCAAGCTGCCCCCGGGGCTTGCCTTGGGCGACGAATGCGAGCTGCGCGATCCGGCCGGCGGCGCGGTCATCCGCTGCCGGCACCAGGAGCTTGAAAGCACCGAAGTCCGGGCGCATCTGAAACAAGGGAAGCAGGTGTTCCAACTCGGCCTGCAGTTCGAGGATCGTGCCAGTTTCACGCTCGGCGAGGATCTCGTGATCCGCAAGTTGCGTTTTCTCGACGTCGTGCAGGATTCGCTCGATGCCGACGGAAAGGAGTCGGCGGAGGCGGAGTTGGACGCGCGCTTTGCGCTGATGACACTGGAACTCGAGCGGCTGTTTGGCGGCATCGAAACGTGGTTCGGGCTGCAACGCCCGGACGCAAAAGACGATTAGCGGGAATGGCACTTACTTGAGCGGTGGTTGCAAGAACTCGTCATTCCCGCGGACGCGGGAATCCAGTGACTTCGAGGGTTCGAAAGGCGCTGGATCCCCGCTTTCGCGAGGATGACGGCGTCAAGCAAGTGCCATTTCGATTAGCGGGAAATCCGCATCAGGCAGGAAAATGACAGGCTAATGGCTCGAACTCGCGGGCAGGGGCGGCACCATCAAGGTGCTGAAGGCCATGCACCCGCGCGCGCGACGCCTGCGCCTGTCGGTGACGCCACACGGTGCACGCGTTTCGTATCCGCGCGGTACCCACCCGGCGCAAATCTATGCGTTTCTCCGCGAAAACAGCGACTGGCTCGAGCGCAAGCTGTCGGAAATGCGTGTGCCGCGCCGCGGTCCGCCGCCGCTCCGTGCGGGCGTGCCGACGCTGGTGCCGCTGCGCGGCGAGAGCGTCGAACTCACCTGGCGGGAAAGCGAATTTCCACGCATCGAGGACCGCGGCGACGAGCTTCTCCTGCACGTGCCGCGTCCGTTCACCCACGCGATGCCGGCGGCGCGCAACCTGCTGGCGACGTTCCTCGAAACCAGGATGCGTCGCGATCTTTCGCGCTGGATGGCGCATGCGGTCGAACAACTCGACGCCGCGCCGACCGGCCTGCGGATCAAGCCGCTGAAAAGCCTGTGGGGCAGCCTCGACGCGCGCGACCGCATCACGCTCGACCT
>JBOHYT010000055.1:0-7228 GCA_050738055.1 Rhodanobacteraceae bacterium | reverse complement strand
GCTATGTCGATCGCACGTATCTCGCGGCGATCCATGCGGCGCTGGGCGACAAGCATCGCGCAATGACGGAGTTGGAACAGGCCTACGCCGACCGCTCCGCGCACATGACCAGCCTGTGGCTCAATCCCTGGTATCGGTCGCTGCACCGCGACCCGCGCTTCGATGCACTGGTCTCGCGCATTGCCAAGGGTGGGCACGGCACAGTTTCCGCATCCGTCGCTGGCGGATCTTCCGTGACGACGGCCTCCAGTCCACGCGCAGCAAGTAGCGGGCCGGCGCGAGCGGCGGACAACCTCCATCGCAAGTGACGACATGGGTGATCGCCGGCTCCTCCCGGGACGTGAAACTTCACCCCTCCCGCCCGGGTATTGCTATGCTCCGCGCCGTGGCCGTCGTGACGGTCCACGTTGGCCGGTGCGCTTTGCACATCGGCTCGATGGCGCAGCGCGCAGGATGAGCGTGTACGCCGATTGCGCGGCGAGCGCAGGAAGCGCGAAGCCGGCATGGTCTGTTGTCGCGAGGGTGGTGCGGGCACCCCGGCATGGCGAAGTCCGTCTGGTTGCGTGAATTGCGTCGACGCCACGTGTTTCGCGTGGCGGTGGCGTACGCCATCGTCGGCTGGCTGCTGATCCAGATTGCCACTCAGGTTTTCCCGTTTTTCCATATCCCGGACTGGTCGGTGCGCCTTCTGGTGCTGCTGGTGCTCGCGGGGTTCCCGGTGGCGCTGGTGCTGGCATGGGCGTTCGACGCGACGCCGCACGGCATCGTGCGCACCGAGCCGGAAGGCCAGCCGGTGTTGCGTCGCGGTCCGCACGGAACGCTCGCCGTCGCCGTGATCGGAGTATTGATCGCAATTGCCGCTGGTGCCGGTTACTGGTGGTGGCATCGGCCGCCCGTCGCCGTGCGGTCAACGGTGGCGACGGCGGCATCGTCTGCGCCCCCGTCGTCATCGCGCATGTCTCAGACGGCCACCGGTTCGAATGCGGCCGCGGATCTCGCGTTGCCGCAAACGATGGCCGGCCTGGTCCCGGTCGAGCCGAAGTCGATCGCGGTGCTGCCGTTCGAGAACATGAGCGCGGATCCGGACAATCGCTTTTTCGCCGAGGGCATGCAGGACATGATCCTCACCCGGCTGGCCGACATCGGCGACCTGAAAGTGATCTCGCGTACCTCCACCGAGAAATACGCCAGCCGGCCCGACAACATCCGATACGTCGCGAGGCAACTGGCGGTCGCCAACGTCCTCGAAGGCAGCGTGCAAAAGGTCGGCAACCAGGTGTTGATCAACGTGCAGTTGATCGACGCGCGCACGGATACGCACATCTGGGCGCAGGCCTACACGCGCACGCTCGACAACGTGTTCGGCGTGGAAGGCGAAGTGGCGCAACAGATCGCGCAGGCGTTGCACGCCAGGCTTACCGAACGCGAACAGCAGATGCTGGCGGCGAAGCCGACGCAGAACCTGGAGGCCTACAACGCGTACCTCCGGGGGCTGGCTTCCAATATGGGCGCAGGTGGCACCGCTGCGGACTACCGGCGCACCGCTGGCTTCTTCGCCGAAGCGGTGAAGCGCGATCCTGATTTCGCGGTGGCTTGGGCGCGCCTGGCGGTGATCGACAGCAGCATTTATCAACTGGATTACGATCGCAGCAGCGTGCTTGCGACTGAGGCGAATCAGGCGGCGGACACCGCGCTCAAGCTCGCCCCCGACAACGGCGAGGCGTGGCTGGCACGCGGCATCTATTTCGCCCAGGTGGAATCCGATTACCCGAAGGCCATCGCGGCGTTGGCGCAGGCACGCCAGCGCTTGCCGAACAGCGGCGAGGTACTGGCCGCGTTTTCCGATGTCGAAGCGCGCCAAGGCCAGTGGAACAAGGCGATCGCCAACATCGACCAGGCTTCGGTGTACGACCCTCGCAACACGCGCCTGTTGCTGCAGCACGTGCGCTTGCACGCGATGCGGCGCGAGTTCAACGATGCCACGGCGGTGCTTGCGCATGCGCGCGCCGTCGCGCCGGACGATGTTTCGCTGATCGCTTGCGAGGCATCGCTTGCACAAGCATTGGGCCATCTTGACAAGGCGCAGGCATTGCTCGCGCCGCTGTCCCCGCAACCGGGGGATCCGTCGATGTTCAAGACGTGGATCATGCAATCGCTGTATCGACACCGGTACGCCGACGCGATCCGCGCCCTGCAGGCCGCGTTGTCGCACCAGTCCGCGCCGTCACTCGGCAGCGATGTCGGTGACTACTGGTATCTGCTGGGATTCGCGCAGCGCCTGTCCGGCGACGCGGCCGGTGCACGGGCAACTTGGCAAGCCGCGAGTGCCAAGCTCGACGCCATGCAGCAGTCCTCGCCGGACCAACCAAATGTCGCCGCGGACCTCGGACTGGTCTATGCCGGACTGGGCGACACGGACAAGGCAATCTCGCAGGGTGAACGCGCCGTGCGCCTGCGATCGGCATCGGCCGATGCCACCTCCGGCCCGGCGTGGCAGGAACAACTTGCACGGATCGAGGCGCAAGCCGGACGGAAGGATCGCGCCATCGCCGATCTGCGACACCTGCTGCGGGTGTCCTACCGCAGCGACTTTTACGCCACCGCGATCACGCCCTCACTGCTGCGCCAGGACCCGACCTGGGATGCATTGCGCGGTGATCCGCGCTTCCAGGCCTTGCTCAAGGAATTCCACGACGTCGTGCCCATGAGTCCCGCCATGGGTGCGGGCCACGGGTGAAGTCCCCGGCCGCTGGCTTCACGGTGGAGCGGAGCCGACGCCTCGCGGATTGCCCAAGGAAGAGGGGCTTCGGGAAAGTCTGCAACGATCGAATTTCCGGCCTGCCTCGAGCAGCGCGAGCCGTTGCAGTGGGCGCTGGAACGACTCGCGAAGCGATACACCACTGCAACGGCAACGGTAGGGCGATCCGGGCTATCCAACCGCTTTGTGGCGGGGCTGCGCGAGGGGCGGCATCGTCGAGTGGGTTGGGTCGGCCATAGGGCGACGGCGTCGTGCCGGCGCCCGACCTAAAGCCGCGCCCGCGCCGTGCCAGAATGCCGCCGCGGAAAGGGCAGGGGTGAAATGGTGCAACCCCGGAACCCATGCAAATCTGGAGTCCGGCTTTGGACCCCATCCGCAACGACCCGCGCTTCAAGGCGGTGCTCAAGAAGATGGGTTTGCCGTACACGCCATCCGAATGATCGGCACCCGCCATCCGGAACCTGCCATGCCTGCATCCGACGCCATTGATATAGCCGACATCCTGCGCCGCCGTCCCGACGCTTTCAGCGGCGGCGCGCGCCTGATACCGGTCGAGACCGCCAGCGGCACCTTCCAGGTCTGGACGAAACGCATCGGCGACAACCCACGCATCAAGCTGCTCTTGCTGCACGGCGGCCCGGGTTGCACCAGCGAGTATTTCGAATGTTTCGACAGTTATTTGCCGGCTGCCGGCATCGAGTACTACCACTACGACCAGTTGGGCTCGCATCACAGCAGCCAGCCCGACATTCCCGAACTGTGGGAGGTCGAGCGCTTCGTCGATGAAGTCGAACAGGTGCGAAAGGCGCTCGGATTCGATGCGGACAATTTTTTCCTGCTTGGCCATTCCTGGGGCGGCATCCTCGCGGTGGAATATGCGCTGCGACATCAGCAACACCTGAAGGGGCTGATCATTTCCAACATGATGAGCAGCTTTCCTGCCTACAATCGTTACGCGCAGGAAGCCCTGATGCCGGCCATTCCACCGGCCGTGCTGGCCGAGATCAAGGCCATCGAAGCCGCCGGAGAATACGACAGTCCGCGCTACATGGAATTGCTGATTCCGCATCACTACGAGCATCACATCCTGCGCATGCCGCACGCGCAATGGCCCGATCCGGTGCTGCGCGCGTTCGCCCACCTCAACCCGGAGGTCTACATTCCGATGCAGGGTCCGAGCGAGCTGGGCGGCAGCGGCAAGCTGGCCGAGTGGGATCGCACTGCCGACCTGCCGAAGATCCGGGTGCCCACGCTGGTGATCGGTGCGGCACACGACACCATGGACCCGCAGCACATGGCGGCGATGGCGCAAGCGCTTCCGCAGGGACGTTACCTGCATTGCCCGAACGGCAGCCACATGGCGATGTACGACGACCAGGCCGTGTATGTCTCGGGGTTGATCGATTTCCTGCGCAAGGTCGGCGACCTCACGGCATTGGCGTGACTGCTTTTCAGACCCTCCCCTTCAAGGGGAGGGTGGGGCGCAGCGGGGGGAGGGGATGGGTTTTGCTGGTCGCGAAACCTACCCGATGCCCTTCCCGGCATCGACCATGAAGGGCGGAACGGCGGCGCTTGCACCCGGGGTCGACATTCTTTGCGGCGAGCCGGTGTCGTGAGTCGCGCTCGGAGGGAGGCCTGGATGGCCAAGGCACTTGCGCGGTGCGGTGCGGCCCGGTAATTTTTGCGTCGCTGCGGCGGAGGATGGCCGGCTGGCCGCCGCAGCCTGCGCATGATGCGCACGTCTAGTCGGGTAGGGAGTCACTCCTTTTCCGCTGTGGGGTGTGCGATGCGTTCCTCCTCCATTATTCAGGCTGCTGCCTGTGCGGCAGCGTGCCTGTTCGCGTGTGTTGCCGGGGCGGCGATCGCCGCAGCCGGCACCTACGCTCCGCAAGATGCCCCGTTCCGCGCCGCGGAGGCGTGGGCGTTTCCGGTGTTCCCGCCGCCACCCGATCCGCATGCGCCCAAGCCCGATTCGAGCAGGGCCTTGCATGTGGCGGGCAGCCCCGTGACTTACACGCAGGCACAATTGGACGGCATGGACGACGCAGACTGGTTTCCGCAGGATCATCCTCCAGCGCCGCATATCGTGAAGTTGGGCCGCAAACCGGCCCGTCCGTGCGCCGAGTGCCATACGATCAGCGGCACCGGCGTCCCGGCGACCGCGGACCTGGACAGCCTGCCGAAGGCGTACATCCTGGAGCAGATCGCCGCGTTTCGCGCAGGCGAGCGCGGGATGGGTGGTCCCGCGACCGCTCACGACATGGTCGATGAAGCGCGTGCGCTGACCTCCTCGGACGAGAAGCAGGCCATCGACTATTTCTCTGCGACGAAATTCTTTCCGCGCGTGCACGTGGTCGAGACCGCGACCGTCCCGAAGACGCATTGGAAGTCCTTCGTGCTGAAGCCGGACAAGAGCGGTGCTCGCGAACCCATCGGCGAACGCATCATCGAAACGCCCGTCGATTTCAACGATTACTCACTGTCCGACGGCCGCGTCGGGTATGTCGCATACGTGCCACCCGGGAGCATCGAGGCGGGCGCGAAGATTGCCGCGCACGGCGTAGGCGCGGCGCCAGCCTGCGAATCCTGTCACGGCGCCAGATTGCAAGGCGTCGGCGACATTCCGTATCTCGCCGGCCGCTCGCCGACCTACATCGCGCGCGAGTTGATTCTGTTCCGCCTCGGAAAGCGCACCAACTCGGGCGCCGTGCCGATGCGCACGGAAGTCTCGCATCTCACGTTGAAAGACATGATCGATGTTGCGGCGTATGCCGGGTCACGCGGATCCTGAAGCGCGCGGTCGGAGTGAATACGCGTCCAACTTTTTTCCCGTGTAAGACGTAATGCAGGTAGAACCTGATGCGGCATGCCCAGACCATGGCACCAATCACCAACGAAATCCGTGACCGATCCACTCGAATTTTCCACAGGGCTCATGAAGGGACTGACTGCGTGCGCGATTGCGATACTTGCAGTTTCCGCTGCCGCCAGTGCCCGCGCGGCAAATCCGGACAAGGCCATCGTCACCATTGATTAACCGACACCATTGCGCCTGCCGGGATGGAGGATTACGTGGCAGGCGTCAAGGCCTACACCGCGTGTCTGCGGGAGCACGGTGTCAAGTTCGACGAGTATGCCGTCGACCATGAAACCGGCGGCAACACATACGAGATCCCGGAGCACTTGCGCGACGCGCTGGATTCGATCTTTGCCAACGGTGCGTCGTAGCGATGGATCTCGTACTACCGCGAACGCATGACTTGGGCCCAACGGGGACGAACTGGGTGGTGAATCCGGGCCCTATAGGGCGATTTTCAACACGCAAGTCGATTCGATCGCGAAGATGTCCGACCACTTCGACAAATACAACACGAGCTGAGCTACATCGCCGGCAAGTGATGCCAATGCATTCGGGCGACCGCGAACCGCCCACCCCGCTTCGTCCGACCGGGGAGCCGAGGATGGCTGCACGTCGACGTCAATTACAGCGGAGGATGTATGAAAGTTCTGACTGTGTGTGTGGTTGCAGCGCTTGCGGCAAGCGCTGTTGGAAGTGCCTTTGCGGCAAATTCGGACAAGGCCGTCGTCATGCGGGACTACACCGACACCGTGGCGCCTGCCAACCAGCAGGCCTACGAGGCCGGCGTCAAGGCCTACAACCAATGCCTTCGCGAGCATCACGTCAAATTCAGCGAGCCGACCGTCACGCACGAGACCGGCAACGACTACATGTATTCCACCGACGTGGGCCCGATCACGTGGGCTGACCTGGATACTCTGGATGCACAGGCGAAAGCATGCGATGCAACCTGGCGCGCGCAGGGCAATCCGCATCTGATGAGCGAGACCAGCGCGTTCATGGTGATCCAGCCGGACATGAGCCACCTGCCCGCGGACTGGAAGACGCAAACGCCACCGCCGCTCCTGCACGTGATCGACTACACGTTGAAGCCGGGCCACGACGCGGATGCGGCTTTCACCGGTGCGGTCAAGAAAATCACCGCGGCGGCCGCCAAAGCCAAGTGGCCGTATTACTGGGCCACCATGCAGATCGAGGGCGGCGGTGATGGCGCACCCGATTACCTTCTGGTGATCCGGAGCAAGAACTGGGCGGAGGTCGGCATGGATGCCAACCCCACATGGTGGAAGATGGTGGCAGGCGTTTACGGCCACGCCAGTGCGGACGCGATCCGCAAGTCGCTCAACGACGCCATCGCAAAGGCGCCCGACCACTTCGACAAGTACAACGCCGACCTCAGCTATACCGCCGGCAAGTAAGCGCAATACGAAACTCCGGGTGGCCAATTGGCCGCCCGGATGTTTTGCGTGTTCCGCCATCGTGGTTCTCGCAAGGGGTCGTCATGCGTACGCAATCCGAAGTGTCGCTCGCCATCGCGACGATCATGGTTTCGCTGCTGGCCGCCGGCGCAAGCATGGGTGCTGCAAACGGCGCCGCGACATCATCGTCCG
>JBOHYT010000054.1:0-2817 GCA_050738055.1 Rhodanobacteraceae bacterium | reverse complement strand
GCTGGATACCGGTCGCTACTACGTGCGGTTCGATCGGCTGATGGCGCACTGGCGGAACACGTTGCCCAACCGCATCCTGGAAGTCCCATACGAGTCCTTGGTGGAGGATCAGGAAGCCGTCACCCGCTCCATGCTGGAATTTTGCGGGCTTTCCTGGGATCCCGCCTGTCTCGCTTTCGAAAAGAATCGCGCCCCGGTTGCCACCGCCAGTGCAGTCCAGGTTCGATCGCCGGTGTACCGGGACGCGATGCAACGCTGGCGCGTCTACGCGGAACAGCTCGCGCCCTTGCGGAAACTGTTGGTCAACGCGGGCATCGTCGTTCCGTCCTGATGCAGCTGCTGTCGCTGCCGAAGCGGGCCACGATGCACGCAAGCCGTGGTCCGGAACACTCCTGCGCGCCGCCGCCATGGATCGCGGCGGGAGCGAAGACCATCCGGATCGCCGGGAGATCGTGATGCAGGAAAAAACCAAGGGCCTGTCCCGCCGCGGCTTTCTGGGCCTCGGCGCCGCGGTCGGTGCCAGCGTGGCCGTCGGCGCGGTCCCCACTCTCGCCGCGGCGAGCCAACCGGCATCGCCGACCGATCCACAGGTCGGCGCCGTGCAGGTCTTCGTGAACAACCTCGGATACGAAACGCATGGACCAAAGCGGCTGGTGTTCGGTGGGAGTTCCGGCTCACGGCCGCTGCCATTCCAGGTACTCGACACGACCTCCGGCGCCATCGTGCACCGCGGCACGGCGGATTTCGTCGGACCCGTCGACGACTGGGACCAGCACGGCGTGCCGCCGGTACCCCGCGTGTACTGGGTTGGCGACTTCTCCTCGTTGACCCGCCCAGGCCAGTACGTGATTGCCGTCGGTGGGAACGCGAAAGCGCCATCCGGCGTGTCCTGCCCGTTCCTGATCGAGGCCGACCTCTACGCGCGGCACACGATGAGCGACGTGCTGCACTACTTCAAGGGATCGCGCAGCTCGGGACAGTTCGACAAACGGGACAGGCGCCTGCCGATCGGCCAGCACGGCAAGCAGCATGTCGACGTGCACGGCGGCTGGTACGACGCAACCGCCGATTTCGGCATCCACTTCAACCAGGTATTCCGCGGGCCCGCCGCGCCATTCCTCGTCACGACGCAGGTGCCGCTGACAGCATGGGTGTTGTTCGCGTCCCACGCACAGATCGCGCGGCCCAAGAACCCGCAGTTCACGCAGATCGCCAACTGGCTGCTCGACGAGGCCATGTACGGTGCCGACTTCCTGGTGCGCATGCAGCCCCGCGACGGCTCGTTCTACGCGTCGATCGAGCAGCCCGAACTCGACCACCCCACGCCACAGTACGAGCCTTATGCATTGCGCTTTCTCGAGACTGAGAACGGCGTGCCGACGCTGGTCAGCTTCCGCGGCGGCGGCGGATCGGCGGTCGCCGCGTTGGCGGCGGCCAGTACCTTCAAGGTCTCTGGCGAATACGACAGCCGGGAATATCTTGCGGCCGCGGTGCGGGCATTTTGCTACCTGCAAGCCAACAACCGGAAGTTGAACCGGGGAACCCCGGACAACATCCTCGACGACAGCGAAATCCTGGTCGCGGCGACCGAGCTGCACAAGGCCACCGGCGACCGCGCGTACGCGACCATCGCGCGCGCCCGTGCCCACAACTTGGCAGCGCGGTTGACCTCATGGCATCAGTACCGCAACTATTGGCGCGCGGATGGCGGCGACCGGCCGTTCTTTCACCCGAGCAACGCCGGCCTGCCCGCGGCGTATCTGGCGAACTATCTCGGCATCGCGGAACCGGATGAACGGGCAGCGCTGATCCAGGTGCTGCAGAAGTCACTGGAATTCGCGCTCGCGACCACGCGGGAAGCGACCAATCCATTCGGCTATGCGCGGCAGCTCGTGCAGGACGCGGATGGGCACAGGTTCACTCGCTTCTTCTTCCCGCACGACGTTACGCCATCGACCCAACAGGGTGGCTGGTGGCAAGGTGAGAACGCGAGAATCGCTTCCCTTGCCACGGCAGCGCGGCTGGTTGCCCTGCACAGCGCCGGCAACCTCGCCATGGAACTCGAGCGGTACGCGACCGACCAGCTCAACTGGATCTGCGGGCTGAACCCGTACGCATCCTGCATGCTCAATGGTGTGGGCCTGAACAACCCCCAGTATTACGACGCGACCGGCACGTGGCAGGTCCTGCCGCAAGCCGGCGGGATCAACAACGGCATCACCGGATCGACGGTCAGCGGCCAGGGGATCCGGTACGAGCCGGGGTGCCGTTCCGACGACTTCGTGGCCGACTGGCCCAGCGACTGGCGATTCATGGAGCAATGGCTCCCGCACGCAACGTGGTTTCTGTACGCGACGTCGATCGGGCCGGTCGCGCACAGCGAAGACGAAGGCCATACCTGATTTCGCCGGATCGCTGGCAGCGCGTGGCGCGGTGCCGGCGAGAATCGCAGCATTTTGAGCCGGATGATCGGCTTGTTCAACACGACCGCATGCAACAAAGTACCAAAGTAGGTACACTTTGATCGTGCCGCCACCCTCGCCTCCTCGAAGTCCGTTTCTTCGCTACGGATCAAGGCCGGGAACCAGTTCGAGACTGGTTGAAGTCGTTGGCGCCGGACGCGCGCAAGGCGATCGGCGAGGATCTCAAAACCGTCCAGTTCGGCTGGCCGCTGGGCATGCCGCTGGTACGGAAAATGGAACCCGGCTTGTGGGAAGTGCGCAGCACGATCGACGCAGGGATTGCCCGCGTGCTCTTCACCACGGTCGGGCCGGTCATGGTGCTCTTGCATGGTTTCGTCAAGAAAACCGCCAAGAC
>JBOHYT010000053.1:0-5018 GCA_050738055.1 Rhodanobacteraceae bacterium | reverse complement strand
CAATCGCGAGCGTGGTCTTCGTAGGCTTCGCCGATGCGGTCTCGCGCGATCGCATCGCTACGAAGACGTTCTTCGCGCTCCAGCATCCGGCATCGTGCAAGCTGGCTCAGGTCGCGATGCGTGATGGGCGCATCGAAGCGCTTGCTGAAGCTTTCGGTGCGGTGATCCTCCGGCCCGCCCGAGGGTCAGTTCCACGCATTGGTTTTCGTCCATCTGCCAGGTGAGTTCCAGCCGCTCGTCGGCACGTACGGGTGCGGGCAGGTGCCACAGCGACACGCCGGCGGAACGTTTGCCATCGCTCAATACTTCCACCGAGATTTCCATGCCGCCATGCGCGCAATCGCGCGGAGGGCACAGCAGGATCGGGGTATCGGACCGCCCCGGCACAGAGCTGCCGGCGCGCGCCATCACGGCTTCGCCCTCGATGAGCTTCAACGATACTTCGGCGCTGCACACGGGCTCGACCACCGGCTTGCCCAGCACCTGCAGGCTCAGCGCCTGGATCGCCGCGCCGCACGCCACCGCCGATTGCAAGTCTTCTGGCGTGCCCAGCATCACCTGGGCTGCGCCGGGCAGGAACGTCCCCATCGCCTTCTGCACGGGTACCAGCAGGCTGCTCGAGCCGCACAGCAGCACGCCGGTCAGATCCTCGCGATCGAGTTTTGCGCGTACCAGCGCCTGCAGGACCGGCGCAAACACCGAATTGCGCAGCACGTACTCATCGGCGGCTTCGGGCACCGGCTCGGGGTCGAGGACCGGCACCAGCAGCTTGTCGAGCGCGGCCACGTCGAGCGACGGTTGCTTGAACGCCAGCCGTTTGCCATCGCAGGCCACCTGCATGTCGACAGACGTTACCGAGAGGTCCGCGGGGGCGTCCATGCCCGCGCCGCGGTATTCGGTGAGCCGCATGTTGAGGGCAATCTTGAGGCGTTCGGCCACGTCCAGCAGTTGGCTTTCCAGTTCATGGCTCTTGACTCCCCACGACACATCCCAAGCCTTGATTTCATGCTGGGCCAGCAGTTGCGGGATCAGCACGTCGTGGACGATGGCGCGGTCGATGTCGCCGCCGCCGAGCCGGTGATAGCGGCTGGTGGCGAGCAGCCGCGCGCCCAGCGTGCCGCCGTGGATGCTGTCGATGCGGAAGATGGCTACATCGCAGGTGCCGCCGCCGAAGTCGAACACCAGCACGTTGGCGCCTTCGCGAAGGAGCTGGTCGGCATTGTCGGGCTCGCGGTATTTCAGGTCGGCGAAAGCGGCGTAGGGTTCGTCCAGCAGCCGTACCGAATGCGTCGAACGCTTCCGGTAGAACGCCTTTTCTGCCGCCCAGACCGTGGCTTCGCGGTGCGCCGCATGGAACGATGCGGGAACCGTCACCACCAGCGCCTTCAGCACCGGGCCGGGCACGTGCGGGCGCGAGGTCTCGCGCAAATGCCCGATCAGCGCCGCCGCGACTTCAGCCGGATCGCGCAGGCCTTGCGGCGCACCCTTGAAGGTGTAGCGCAGGCCAATGAGATTTTTGGTTTCATGGAACAGGTCGCGCCCTGACCGCACCCCGGCGGTCTTTCGCAACGCCAACGCCTCGGCACCGAACAGCCGCCGTTCGCCTTGCTGCGCCACGGCCGATGGAAAGGCGACGCTGCGCGTGCCGTCCGGGCGCGCGAACTCGATGCAGCGGCAGTCGAGGGTGTTCGCATCCGGATCGTATCGCGCGTAGGCAATGCAGCTCTTGGTGATACCCAGGTCAATGCCCGCCGAGGTCGCCGCCTTGCCGACTTCCCGCAGCCGGTTGAGCAGCCGCAGCTTGAGGTCTGAAACTTTCATTGGACGCCCCCTGATGCGCTCGTGGGTTATCCCACCACCAGAATCCTGACGGCGCCTTGTCGCACCACATGCGACAGCTTGGGAACGCGCGAATGCCGCTGCAAGACACCCACGCGGGTAGCGGAAGCTCAGGTACAGTTGCCTTTCGCCGTCACGCTCGACGCGGTTGGTTTTCGGGAAGCCCATCCCGTACAATGCGCGCGCGTTCGCGGAATCGCGCGTCGGCCCGGCGCAACACCGGGATTCAACGAAACTCACAAACGGGAAGAATCATGGTGTGCAAGAAACCTGCAGCGCTTGCGCTGCTCGTGGCGGCTGCGTGCGTGGGCACGAGTGCCCAGGCGTCCGACATGACCGGCTGGTTCATCAACGGCGTGGTCGGCAGCGCGCATTACCAGGCCAGCTATGAAGACTTCGACCTGGGCAAGGCGTCCGACACCGGCTTCCAGGTCAATGGCGGCTGGCGTTCGCAATTCATCGGCATCGAGGGTGGGTACGTCGATCTCGGCAGCGTCAGCGCCAACGACGGCGTCGGCGACAGCGGCCGCGTGTCGGGCAAGGGCTGAACGCTGGGCCTCAATGGGCACTTCAACCCGACCGACAAATGGTACATCTCGGCGCGCGCCGGATTCTTCCGTTGGACCGTCGATGGCCGAGCCGACCTCACCGACACAACCGGTGCAACGACGCACATTTCCGGTAGCGAGCACGGTTTGAACGGCTATGCGGGAGTCGGCACCGGCGTGGGCTTCAACCGGAACTGGAGCCTGGGAGTCAATTTCGACTACTGCAAGATCAACAAGCACCGCGTCAATGTCGACACCAAGCTCTATTCGGTGACGGCGGAATACCGCTTCTGATCGGCTTGAGGGTCGCTGCATCCAGAGACGGGCGCCGCGAGGCGCCCGTTTTTTTGCGGCACAGCGTCGAAGACGCCGCCATCGGCATCGCGACACCGGTTTTGACGGCGCGATAACGCGGCCGGGACGAGACTCTTTGACACCCTTGGTCGAAGCGTCCCGTTGAGCGGAAGGTGCAGCATGCGTTCGCAACATCTCGTATGCGTCGTGGTGGGGCTGTTGCTGGCGACCAGCCTCGCATTTGCCGGTGAAAGATCCGGCGCGCCTTTCGACATCAGTACACCCCAAAGCTTCCATGAGCAGGCCGCCCGAGTGCGCGCGGGCCTCAGCCCCGGCGGCGCGTATGGATTCCTGTCGGCCGAAGATCGCGCCAAGGTCGAGCGGCAGCTCGCCGTGATGGATGCATTGTTCCAGCGCTACGGCAACATCCAGGCAATGGACGGCGCACAACGGGTCGAGTTGTACAACGCGCAGGAGTCGGTCAACTGGATCCTGACTCGCGGCCGATACGGGGACATCCGCTGCGCCTGGACACCTTCGACCGGCACTCACATTCCGCACACCCGTTGCTGGTCCATGCGCCCCTGACTCGCTTCATGGCAACCTGTTTAGCGCTATACGGCAGCAACCAAGGTCTTTCGTCATTCCGGGGCGGCCTGCCGTTTCATCGCAGGCCGAACCCGACTGCGTTTGCAGGACTGCAAACGCGAACGGCGAAGCCGGCCCGCAGGGCGAGCGCCATGGATGGCGCGAGTCTATCCAGTGCCTTTCCGACACTTGGAGCATAGACTCTTGATTCCGGGTTCCGCCCGCAAACAGCGCGGGCGGCCCCGGAATGACGACAAATTATCGTCCGTTCCCGTGTGTTCGAATTTTTTGACATGCAGCGTTAAGCAGGCATGGCAACGCCAGAATGCCACGGATCGAAACGGATCCGCACGGATTCACTTGATTTGTTCGCGTGCGTCCGCGTCATCCGAGTGCATGGGCGTCCGAGGCTTTCGCTTTGCTTCTCGGCCCGTCGGCACTGCAAGAGTATTGGGTGCAGATTGACCCATCACACCTGCAGCCGGTCGCCTTCGCGCGCCACCAGTTTGTACAACGCCGGCATCACGTAGATGCCGATCACCAGGCGCGAGATCATTCCGGCCACGATCACCAGCGCGAACGGGCGTTGCGAGTCGGTGCCGACGCCGTGCGCGATCGCGGCGGGCAGGAGGCCGAGCGCGGCGACCAGCGCGGTCATCACGATCGGCCGCAGGCGCAGCACCGCGGCGGCGTGCGCAGCCTCGATCATTCCCATGCCACCGAGGCGCAATTCGTTCGCACACGAGATGTACACCACGCCGGTCAGCACCGACACGCCGAACAGCACGATGAAGCCGATGTCGGACGACACCGAGAACGCCGTGCCGGTCAGCCACATCGCGAGGATCGCCCCGAACGGTGCCGACAACAGCACGCCGACGATCGTGATGAACGGAAACTTGAAGTTGCCGTACAACACGAACAGCAGGGCAAAAATCAGGAGTACCGTCAGCGGAAGGATCACCTCCATTTGTGCGACCGAAGTGGTGTAGTCCTTGTACTCTCCACCCCATTCGAGGCGATACCCCTGCGGCAGCTTCACGTCGTGCGCGACCTGCCGGATCGCCTCGCCCACCGCGTCCGAGAGCGAGCGCCCCTGCACCGCATACTGCACGCCGATGTAGCGCGAATTGTTTTCGCGATAGATGAAGGACGCACCGTTGGCGATGCTGATTTTTGCGAGTTCCTTCAGCGGAATCTGCTGGCCGCCCGGCGTCGCGACCGGGATCTCGCCGATTTCCTGCGGGTTGTCGCGAAAGCGTTTCTGCAGGCGCACCACCAGGTCGAACTGCTTGTCGCCCTGTACCACTTCGGTCGCGACACCGCCGCCGACCGCCGCGTTGATCAGGTTGTTGATGTCGTCGACGTTGATGCCGTAACGCGCGATCTTCGCGCGGTCAATGTCGATCGCGAGATTCGGCTGGCCAAGCTCGTGCACCAGGGTGACGTCGGTGATGCCCTGCACCTTTTCCATGACGGCCTTGATCGCCTTGCCTTCCTTCTGCAACACCGAGAGGCTCGGCCCGTAGATCTTCACCGCAAGTGCGCTCTTCAAACCCGTTTCGGCCTCGTCGACCGCATCCTCGGCGGGTTGGGTGTAGTTGAACTGGATGCCCGCGAATTTCTGCGTCAGTTTGGTATTGATCGCGTCGATCAGATTCTGCTTGCTGCGGATCTTCGGGTCGTGCCAATCGGAATACGGCTTCAGGCCCGTGAAGAACTCGTCATTGAAGAAGCCGGTGGAATCGG
>JBOHYT010000052.1:0-11678 GCA_050738055.1 Rhodanobacteraceae bacterium | reverse complement strand
CGTGCAGTCACGCGTCACCTCCGGCGACGACAGCATCGGCGGCATGGTGATCTGCGACAGCGCCGAACAGGCACGCGAGCTGTATCGTCAGTTCCAGGACCTCGTAGTTGGCGCTGCCCATCGGTTGGTTCGTGAGTCGTCCAACGATGCCGAGTTTCGTTTGCCTCGCGCCGCCGAAGCCCCCGCGCCCTACAGCAAGAGCCCGCTCACCGCCGCGCTGGTCCTGCACGACGAAGGCAGCAAGCAGTCCCGCGAAGAACAGATCAAGGATTACAAACGCGGCAATATCGACCTGCTGTTCGTCTACAACATGCTGCTCACCGGCTTCGATGCGCCGCGGCTCAAAAAGCTCTATTTCGGCCGCGTCATCCGCGAGCACAACCTGCTGCAGGCGCTGACACGGGTCAATCGCCGCTACCGGCAGTTCCGCTATGGCTACGTGGTGGACTTTGCCGACATCCAGTCCGAGTTCGACAAGGCCAACCACGATTACTACGAAGAACTCACCACCGAACTCGACGACGAGATCGAGCACTACAGCAACCTGTTCAGGACCGAGGCCGAGATCCGCGCCGACATCGCGGCCATCCGCGAGGCCTTGTTCGACTATTCGCTCGATGACGCCGAATTATTCTCGCAACAGCTCGGCGAGATCCACGATCGCCGGAAATTGCTGGACATCGTCAAGGCGCTCGCAAGCGCCCGCGAGCTGTACAACCTGATCCGGCTTGGCGATTACAAAGAGCTTGCCAACCTGTTGGACTTCCACAAACTTCGTCTGCTGCACGTCGAGGCGCAGAACGCGCTGGCCGCGTTGAATCTCAAGCGGCAACTGGAGGACGCCGGTGATACCTCCGGCCTGCTCAACCAGGCGCTGGAAGACGTGGTGTTCCGGTTCGAGAAGATCGGCGAAGCCGAACTCAAGCTGGCCGATGAATTGAAGGACGCCCTGCGCCGCACCCGCGAAACCCTGGCCGCCACCCAGGATCCGCAAGACCCGGCATGGATCAAACTCAAGGAAGAACTCGAACGCCTGTTCAAGGCCAAGAAGCTCAGCGAAACGGGACAGGGCGAGATGCAGGCCAACATCGCCACCCTGCGTGACATCGAACGCCGTGGCCGCGACCACAACCACGCCGACGCCAACCTTGCGGCCCGTTACGGCGGCGACGCCAAGCTGATGCGGGTGCACAAGCGCCTGCTGGCATCGCACCGTCTCGGCGGCAACCAAGGGCAGCTTCACGCTGCGCTGAACGGGGTGAAACGGGAAGCCGACCGCGCCGTGCTGGGCAATCGCCAGTTGCTCGGCAACCCGGACTATTTCGAGAGGCAGCTCATGCCGATCATCGTCCATTCCTTCCGCGCGGCGCAGCCACCCGGCCCGGACGCCGACACCTGCCGCTTGATCCACCAGTTGCTGGCCCGTGAATACCTCGATGAATCCCAAGGGCGCCTGCCTCTGCTGACCAGTGGATGACCGGCCGCCAAGGCTGATAGACTAGTCAGGCAGACCAGTCTGGAGAACGTCATGTCCAAAGTCGGGGCCTACGAGGCCAAGACGCATCTGCCCCGCCTGTTGAAGCAGGTCGAGGCAGGAGAAATCGTCACCATCACACGCAACGGCCGCGCCATTGCGCGGCTCGCGCCGGTCTCCGGCGCGGCCGATGCGGCCATGCGCATTCTGCGGCTGCGCAAGGCAGTGGGCCGCCCCGCACGGGGACGGAAACTTTCCATGCGCGCGATCATCGAGAAAGGGCGCCGATGAGCGCAGCGGACCCGGCGCTGGTGCTGGATGCCTCGTTGGCGCTCTCCTGGGCGCTGCCGGACGAGGCTTCGAAGTACAGCGACGCGATGCTGGACAAGGTGGCCGCGACCGGCGCCGTGGTGCCGGGGCTGTGGGCGCACGAGATGGCCAACGGTCTGTTGATGGCGCAGAAGCGCGGCCGCCTCACCACCGCCCAGCGGATGGCGTTTGTCGAACAATTGCTGCGTCTGTCCATCGAAGTGGAAACTTCCAGCGCCCGCTCCGTGCTGGACGGACAAGCCGCGCTCGCCGAGCGTTACGGACTGACGGCCTACGATGCCGCCTATCTCGATCTGGCGCTGCGGCGGGGCGTTCCGCTGGCCACGCAAGACAAGGCGATGAAGGCCGCGGCCAGGAAGGCGGGCGTGGCGATAGTCTAGGTGGGTTTGAAACCGATCTCGGAACCAACGGGTTGCAACCGTCCTGCGAAAGCGGGGCGATATCGATGATGTGTGCGGAGCAGATTGGAACATGAACCCACGCAGTTACCAGCAACAATCGCGCGACCTGATCGACGGCCTGAAAGCCGTGTGCGCCAGCAACGGCCTCGGCAACGACGGCAACGAATACAAGATCATCGTCCAGACCTTCCTGTACAAGTTGCTGTGCGACAAGTTCGCGTACGAGATGAAGCGTGTCGCACTGGAACTGGCGAACGCCGCCGACTGGATCGCGGCCTGGCAAGCCATGCCACGAGGCCAGCGCGAAATGCTGGAACTCGAACTTGGCGGCGACGTGCCGCGCCTCGGCGCCGATCAGTTGATCGCGAGCATCTTCAATCGCCAGGCCGAGCCCGGCTTTGCCAAACTGTGGGACGACACGCTCATCGCCATCGCCGCCGCCAACCACGACATCTTCGCGGTGCAGACCGACGACGGCGAGAAAGTGCCGCTGTTCGATCGCTTGAGTGAATACCTCACCGGCAGCGCAGACCGCCGCGACGGCTTCGTACGCGCGCCGTTCAACAAGCTGGTGGGCGTGAGCTTCGAGCGCCTGTTCGAGCAGAAGTACGACTTCTACGCCGCCCTGTTCGAATACCTCATCAAGGACTACAACAAGGACAACGGTGGCAAGTACGCCGAGTACTACACCCCGCACGCGGTGGCGACCATCATGGCCGACATCCTGGTGCCGAAGGACCAGCGCGGCACGGTGAAGAACGTCACCTGCTACGACCCGGCCTCGGGTTCGGGCACGCTCTTGATGGCGCTGGCGCACGCCATCGGCGAGGACCGCTGCAGCATCTTCGCGCAGGACATCTCGCAGAAATCCTCCAGCCTGCTGCGCTTGAACCTCGTGCTCAACAAGCTGGTGCACTCCATTCCCAAACATCACGCAGGGCAACACCATCCTGCGGCCCGTGCACAAGGAAGGAAAAGCGCTGCGGCGCTTCGACTACGTGGTCTCCAATCCACCGTTCAAAATGGATTTTTCCGATTTCCGCGACGACCTCGACAGCGACGCCAACGCCAGCCGGTTCTTCGCCGGCACGCGAACGCCGCAGGCGGCCGCAGGCGAGCGCCATGGATGGCGCGAGTCAATCCAGCTTTGCAAAAAAATGGATTCCGGGTTCTGCCCGCGAAAAGCTGCGGGCAGCCCCGGAATGACGATGGACGGAGATGGCGACGTCTGGACCGCAGCCGCGGCGGATCGGTGTGCAGCAGGCGGCTTGCGCGGCGCTTCGCGGTGCGATATCGTGATCATACAATCACGATATCGTGTGACACATGCCACGCACACTCATCAATCTCGAAGACGACGACAAGCGCTGGTTGGACCGCGAAGCCCGTCGACGCCATGTACCGATGACGCAGATGGTGCGTGATGCGGTGGCGGAGTACCGCGCACGCAGCCAGTCGCTGGCGCGGCGTGACCTGCAGAGCGAACTGTCGCGCACCGCCGGCATCTGGAAAGGCGGCGATGGGCTTGCGCACCAGAATCGGTTGCGCAAGGAATGGGAACGCCAGTCTTGAGGTATCTGCTGGATTCCGTGATCGTGATTGATCACTTCAATGGTATCGCGCGGGCGACGGATTTCCTGCGCGAACATGGCAATGATTGCGCACTTTCGGTGGTCACGCGCGCGGAAGTGCTGGCGGGTTTCGATGCGGATGCGGCGCAGATGGCCTCCGGCCTGCTCGATCTGTTTCCGACCTTGCCGCTCGACGCGGACGCCGCGGACAGGGCGGCCAGCCTGCGTCGCAGCAAACACCTGAAGTTGCCCGATGCTTTCCAGGCCGCGGTGGCCTTGCAGCATGGGTTGGCGCTGGTCACGCGCAACACGCGCGATTTTCGCGGCAAGGGCCTGCCGGAGGTGCTGGTGCCTTATCGCCTTTAGGGTGTGGTCGCGGCGCGGCGGGTTGCGGCTTCCCTTGGACAGGAACGGCAGAACGGGGTCAGGTTCACTTTCGGAGTGTCAGGAATTGATCCTGCCCCCGTTTTGTGACCCCGTTTTGCCGTTTCGGGCGTGGGGTATCGACCTGTCAGTCATAATAGGCGGCTGATTTGCTGCCAACGAGCTTTGCCACGCATGATTCCCCCATCCGGCCTGCAGACGCTGATTGACGACGGTGTGATCGACGAGGTCCTGCGCCCGCTGAAAAGCGGCAAGGAAGCGTCGGTCTATGTCGTGCGCTCGGGCAACGAGGTGCGTTGTGCCAAGGTCTACAAGGACATGGCGCAGCGCAGCTTCCAGCAGCGCGCCCAGTATCAGGAGGGTCGCAAGGTGCGTGGCAGCCGTCAGGCGCGCGCGATGGGCAAGGCCAGCAAGTTCGGGCGCAAGCAAGCCGAGGCCGCGTGGAAAAATGCCGAGGTGGACGCGCTGTACCAACTGGCGGCCACCGGCGTGCGCGTGCCCCGGCCGTATGGCTATTTCGGTGGCGTGCTGGTGATGGAGCTGGTCACCGACGCCGACGGGTTTCCGGCGCCGCGACTGGGCGAGGTGGAGCTGTCGGCGACGACGGCGCGCGACTACCACCGCTACCTGGTTCGTCAGGTCGCGCGCATGTTGTGCGAGGGGCTGATCCACGGCGACCTGTCCGAATACAACGTGCTGGTCGCGGCCGATGGCCCAGTCATCATCGATCTGCCGCAGGTGGTCAGCGCCGCGGGCAACAATGCCGCGCGCACGATGTTGCGGCGAGACGTGGGCAACCTCACGATCAGCCTGTCGCGTTTCGCGCCGGAACTGCTCGACACCCATTACGCCGAGGAAATGTGGGCGCTGTTCGAGCAGGGCCAACTGCGGCCGGACAGCGAACTGACCGGCCACTTCGTGTTCGATGAGGGCGAGGTGGACGTTGACAGCGTGATGCAGTCGATCATCGACGCGCGCGAAGAGGCCGTCATCCGCCAGCTTGGGCGCGAGCTGGCGCAGGCGGAGGGCTGAGGCGCCGCTGGCCGGCAGCACGGAGCCGGGTTCATCTGCGACCGTTTCGAGTCGCAGTTGGCACCGCACGCAGTGAACCCGTCGATGTCATCGCTGCAGCATCATGTTCACCAGCGGTGATACGCCGGGTGTCCTTCCTTCACCGCCATGAACTTGCCGGTGCAGCGGTCGCAAAGTTTGTCGCCGGCGTAGAGTTCGCCCTCGACCGTGACCACGTCTTCGGTCGATTCGAGCACGCGCGCGACCAGCCGCAGGGGCCCGCTGGTCGGCGTCGGGCGGCGCAGCTTGATCGCGTATTCCATCGTCACCGTGCAGGGCGGAGTATTGACGCCGCGTTGCTGCATCAGGTGCCACGCCGCCGTCCAGTTGCAGTGGCAATCGAGCAGGGTGCCGATGATGCCGCCGTTGAGCACGCCGGGAAACGCTTCGTGGTATTCCTGTGGCGTGAACGCGGCGACCACTTCGTCGCCGTGCGGGAAGCTCTTGATGCGCAGGCCATGTTGGTTGGCCGGCCCGCAGCCGAAGCACACGCCATCCGGTGCGTAGGTGTCCTGCAGGCTCTTGTCCATGATTCGGCATGATCGGCGAACCGGGGTGGCATCGCAACCTGCCCATCACAACGGGAGTCGGAGAAATCTCGGCAGAAATGCTTTCGGTCCTCTTGAGAAACAAATTACGAAAATTCTTGTTACAAATCAGAAAACCTTTACCACGGATCGACACGGGTCGACACGGATCGACAGCTTTTATCCGTGTGCATCCGTGCAAATCCGTGGTGAGAAAGCTCTTGAGAAACAAATTCCGCAAGTTCTTGTTTCTTCGCGAACGCCTGCCCCGGCACGGGGTTGAGAAGCTGATTAGCCAACCAACCGGCGCGCCGGTAGACATCCGAAAAAAACATAGGGGTGGCTACCATGGAGAGCCGTAGGGCGGAACCCGCGAAGCGGTTTCCGCCGGATTCGCCGTTGGCGGAAGCGGCTGCGCCGATTCCGCCCTACCAAACTTGGCAGAACCCCCAAAAATGGATTGACTCGCCACGTCCCTGTGGCTCGCCCTGCGGGCCACCTGCTTCGCCGGTGTTCGCTCCGGCGTCCGCCTTCGCAGTCGGGTTCTACCCGCAAAGAGCGCGGGCAGCCCCGGAATGACGAGGTTTGGATTGATCTGGTACGTTCGACCTTGCTGGGATTCGACGCCGATCCGGTAATGGCTTGCTTGCCGTCACGGAGAACACGCGATGAAACACAAAGTCTTGTCGCTGGATGCGGAATTCGAGATCGCGTTCGCGGTGCGCAACGTGCAGGCTGCGCAGATGACGCTTGCGCCGGGAACCAATACCGGTGGTCCGACGAATCGTCACCGCGGCGCCGACCAATGGTTGTACGTGGTCTCCGGAAATGGCGTCGCGATCGTGGATGGCCAGCATCAGTCGCTGCAGGCCGGCAGTCTGCTGGTGATCGAGCGTGGCGAGGCCCATGAGATCCGCTGCACCGGCGACGATCCGCTGCGCACCATCAACTTCTATTCGCCGCCGGCGTATCGCGATGACGGGGAACCGCGGCCGGCAGGCGATGACTGATCGGCCGAGTGCCGTGAGCCATTCGGCGCAGTTCGGGTAGGTCGGCTCAAGGCCGAAGGCCGGAGCCGGCAGCTCAAACGGACTGGCAGGAATGCCGGCTCCGTCGCTGCGCTCCTTGAGCCGGCCTACGCAACTTGTTTCTTCCAAGGATTCTGCCATGAACAACGAGCAAGCCAACATCGATCGGTTCAACGTCATCGCGCGTGACTGGGATGCGGATCCCGAACGGGTCCGGATGGCCGAAGCCATCGCTGCGTCGATGCTCGATGCCCTCGCGCTCGATGGCAGCGGCGATGCGCTCGAGTTCGGCGCCGGCACCGGGTTGATCACCTTGCGTCTCGCACCGCACCTTGAGCATGTCACGGCCATGGACAGCTCGCCGGAAATGCTCGCGGTGCTGCGCCGCAAGTGCGAGCAGCAGGGCCGGGGCAACGTGACGCTGCTGCAGGGGAGCGTGCCCGGCCAGTTGCCGGACGAGCATTTCGACCTCATTTTCAGCAGCATGACCCTGCACCACGTCGAGGACGTGGAAGCGCTGTTCCACGAGTTGCATGGGCGGCTGCGGCCGGGCGGCCGTGTCGCCTTTGCCGATCTCGACACGGAGAATGGACCTTTCCACAAGGATTCGCCCGGCATCGCGCATCACGGATTCCAGCGTGATGCGTTCGCGCAATGGTTGCGCGTGGCGGGATTCGGGGCGGTCCGCTTTTCGACCGCGTATCGCACACGCCGGGAAGACGCCGACGGCAAGCTTCGCGAGTACCCGATCTTTCTTGCGGTGGCGGAGAAACCGGGTTCGTAAACGGGTTCCGCGTCGAGATCAGCCCCGTTGCAGGCCCAGAACTTCGGCGACGATCTCGAACGAGCGCCGGCGTGCAGCGTGCTCGAACGAATTGGCGGTGACGATCAGCTCGTCCGCACCATGCCGTGCAACGAACGCCGCGATGCCGGTGCGCACCGTTTCCGGGCTGCCGACCACGCTGCAGGACAACGCCTGCTCGACGCGGGATTTTTCCTCGGGTTGCCAATAGTCCTCGATGTCGTCGATCGGCGGCGGTACGCGGCCGGGCCGTCCGCGGCGCAGGTCGATGAACATCTTTTGCTGGCTCGTGAACAGCCGGCGTGCTTCCGCGTCGCTCGATGCCGCCACTACGTTGAGTCCGAGCATCACGTGCGGCTGCTGCAATCCCTGCGAGGGCCGGAAGTTGTCGCGGTAGGCTGCCAGCGCCTGTTCCATCGCGGTGGGCGCAAAGTGCGACGCGAAGGCATATGGAAGGCCGAGGTGCGCGGCGAATCCGGCGCTGAACAGGCTCGATCCCAGGATCCATGCGGCGACGTCGACGCCTGCACCGGGTACCGCTTGCACCGGCTGGTCCGCGGCGGCCGGCTGGAAGTATTCCAGCAGTTCGATCACGTTTTGCGGATAGTCATCGGCGCTTTGGAAATAGCGGCGCAATGCGCGGGCGGTCGGCTGGTCGGTGCCCGGTGCGCGTCCGAGACCGAGGTCGATGCGCTCGGGGTACAACGTGGCCAGCGTGCCGAACTGCTCGGCCACCTGCAGCGGGGAATGGTTGGGCAGCATGATGCCGCCGGCGCCGACCCGGATGCGCGAAGTCGCGCCGGCCACGTGGCCGATCAGGACCGCGGTCGCCGCGCTGGCGATCCCCGGCATGTTGTGGTGCTCGGCCAGCCAGTAGCGGTGATAGCCGAGCCGCTCGGCGGTTTGCGCGAGGTCGACGGTATTGCGGAACGTCTGGGCTGCGCTGCCGCCTTCGGCAATCGGCGCGAGGTCGAGAATGGAAACCGGGATCATCGTAGGGTCCGATTGGGGCGCGATGCGCTAGGCAATCAATGTGGGGCCGTCTTGGCATGTCGCCAACCTGTAGCGCCCCGTTTTGACAGGCCGTTCGCCCCGGGCACGTTCCCGGCGTGGATTCTGGCGCGGCGCGGTCTTCACCGCCGGTTGATCCGGCCGGTCGTACGGTGTACGTCATCGGTGCAGCGCACCAGCGAATGGCTCGCTGCCGGCGTAACGCTGGAGGATGACGACATGCGCATGAACGTGGCCCGCAAGCTGATCAGCTCGCACCTGATCGACGGAACGATGACGCCGGGCGAGGAAATCGCGGTCCGTATCGACCAGACGCTGACCCAGGATGCCACCGGCACGCTGGTGATGCTGGAACTGGAAGCGATGCACCTCGATCGCGTCAAGACCGAACTTTCCGCGCAGTACGTCGACCACAACCTGATCCAGGAAGACTTCAAGAACCCGGACGACCATCTTTTCCTGCAGAGCGCCTGCCAGCGTTTCGGCGTGTGGTTCTCGCGGCCCGGCAATGGCGTTTCGCACCCCGTGCACATGCAGCATTTCGGCAAGCCCGGCAAGACCTTGCTGGGCTCGGACAGCCACACGCCCGCGGGCGGTTCGCTCGGGATGCTGGCGATCGGCGCCGGCGGCCTGGAAGTCGCGATGGCGATGGCCGGCGAACCGCTGTACACGAAGATGCCCGCGATCTGGGGCGTGAAGCTGACCGGCGAACTGCCGGACTGGGTTTCGGCCAAGGACGTGATCCTGGAAATGCTGCGCCGGCACGGGGTCGATGGCGGCGTCGGCCGCATCATCGAGTATCACGGCCCCGGCCTCGCGCACCTCTCGGCGATGGATCGCCACGTGATTGCCAACATGGGCGCGGAACTCGGAGCGACGACCACCGTGTTTCCGTCGGACGACGCAGTGCGGCGGTTTCTCACGGCGCACGGGCGCGGCGAGGACTGGGTGGAACTCGCGGCCGACGAAGGCGCCCACTACGACGTCCATGAAACGATCGATCTTTCGAAACTCGAGCCGCTGATCGCCAAGCCCACCAGCCCGGGCAACGTGGTGCGCGTCGCCGAGATCGCCGGCGAACCGCTGTACCAGGCCTACATCGGATCCTCGGCCAATCCGGGCTACCGCGATTATGCAATGGCCGCGGCGATGGTCGAAGGCAGGACGGTGAGCGGACAGGTTTCCTTCGACATCAATCCGAGTTCACGCGGAATCCTCGCGACCTTGATGCGCGACGGCTATCTCATGCACCTCGTGCAGGCCGGCGCGCGACTGCACCAGGCCGGATGCAACGGTTGCATCGGCATGGGACAGGCGCCGGCCAGCGGCCGCAACAGTCTGCGCACCACGCCGCGCAATTTCCCCGGACGCTCGGGCACGAAGGAAGATTCCGTGTTCCTGTGCAGCCCGGAAACCGCGACGGCCTCGGCGCTCACGGGCGTGATCACCGATCCGCGCACGCTCGGCATGGACTATCCCGACGTCCATGACAGCGACGATCCGGTGCTCGACACCCGCAACTTCGAGGCGCCTTTGCCACTTGCCGAGGCGCGCAACATCGAACTGGTGAAGGGGCCGAACATCGCTTCACTGCCCGGCTTCGATCCGCTGCCCGACCGCCTCGAACTGCCGGTGCTGCTGAAGGTCGGCGACGATGTTTCCACCGACGAGATCATGCCCGCCGGTGCGCGCGTGCTGCCGTTCCGCAGCAACATCCCGAAGATCGCCGAGTTCGTGTACGTGCAGGTCGACGAGGGCTATGCCAAACGCGCGAAAAAACAAGGCGATCACGCGATCGTCGGCGGCACAAATTACGGTCAGGGTTCGTCGCGTGAACACGCCGCGCTCGCGCCGCGTTACCTCGGCTTGCGCGCGGTCGTTGCCAAGAGCTACGCGCGCATCCATTGGCAGAACCTGGTCAATTTCGGCGTGCTACCGCTGACCTTCGCGCACGAGCACGATTACGACAAGCTGGAGCAGGGCGACGTGATCGGGCTCGATGGCCTTCGCGACAAGATCGCCAAGGGCGACACGCTCGACGTCGCGGTCAAGGGCAAGCACGGGATCAAGTTGAAGCACCAGCTTTCACCGCGCCAGGTCGAGGTGCTGCTCGCAGGCGGCCTGATCAACTGGATGCGCGAGCGCACCGCCGCGCCCGCGGCGCAGGCCGGCTCGAGGCCGAAGTAGGCCGGCTCAAGGCCGAAGGCTTTTGCTCCCTCCCCTTCAAGGGGAGGCGGCCGTAGGCCGAGCGCGTAGCGCTGGGTGGGGATGGGTTCAAGTTCGAAGCGACACGACAACCCGGATGCCGACTCCGTCGCGGTGCTCCCCGATCCGTCCTGTGCGATTTACGTTGCGGCGCGCGGGGTAGGCCGGCTCAAGGCCGAAGGCCGGAGCCGGCGGTTCGCGGTTCGCGGCGACGTGGCAACGGTCACACGTTGCTGCAACCTCAGGGAATTTCCGTGCGCGGCGCGCCAGACGCGGCCGCGTTCGGTCGGCCGGCAGGAGCGGCCGGAGCCACCATCGCGGGCATCGATTGCGCCCGACCCATCGCGCTTGGCATGGCTTGCCCGTAAACCGCGCCGCCGCGCACGTTTGGCTGCGCGCGCGTCGCGGCGACGCTGCTTTGCGGATAGCCAGCGGTGTCGTACGGCATGCGCCATTCGTGTCGCGGCGCCATGTTGTCCGCGGAGACCAGCGCCACCTCCAGGCCACCGTTGATCACGTTCCAGGACACCGCGCCGCCGAACGGCATCGGCAGTCCCTTGACATACACGAAGCTGGCGGCGTATTTGCCATTCTTGAGTGGCTTGGTGCGCATCGCCACTTCCGCGATGAACCGGGTGGCGACCGGATGCCCCTTCACCATGAGCGGTTTGACGATCCATGCGTCGAGTTGCTCGACGAGCAACCGCGAAACCTGCGGCGGGAGCTGCCGCGCGGGAAGGATATCGGTGACCTTGCCTTCGGCGTTCACTTGCACCACCACCGGCAATACCTGCGACTTGAACTGGATCAGAGATCCGGACGACGCCATGGCAGTGCCGGCCAGCGCAGCCAGCGCGGCGGCGCTCAACGAGAA
>JBOHYT010000051.1:0-17822 GCA_050738055.1 Rhodanobacteraceae bacterium | reverse complement strand
CCCTCCCCTTCAAGGGAAGGGCTGGGGTGGGGATGGGTTGCTTCGGGACATGGCCCGCGCGAACTTCAACCGGCCGTCTTCTTCGCCGCCATCGCTTACGCTCCCTCCCCTTCAAGGGGAGGGCTGGGGTGGGGATGGGTTGCTTCGGGACATGGCCCGCGCGAACTTCAACCGGCAGCCTTCTTCGCCGCGGCCTTTTTTGCAGGCGCTTTCTTGGCAGGTGCCTTTTTGGTCGGCTCGCGCGTGGCGGTCCTGGCGGCGGTCTTCTTCACAGCCGATTTCGACTTCGGTGAATGCGGGCGCACGTTCCCGTGGCTACCGCGATAGATCTTGCCCTTGCGTGTCTTCTTGTCGCCCTTGCCCATGTCGATTCCTGAGGTGCGGGTGGATGGCGCGCGGTCGCGCGGCTGCGCTGCATGGTAGCAGCAACGTCCCCGCGCACGCGATGCGTCGCGGCATGGCTCCGGTCCACGTCAACGAATGTGGGGCCGCGCGTCAGCGTGCTCCGGGTTCACGCATTCCGATTCCGGGTCGAGGCACTCGCTGGACTCGATCTGCACGGTGACGTGGCTGATCGCGAAGCGGTCGCGCAGCACGGTCTGGATGGCCCGCAAGGCCTGCCGCGCGTCGCCTCCTTCGCGCAGCCGCGCGTGCAGGGTCGCCATCCGCGAGCCGGACGCAATCTGCCAGACGTGCAGGTGGTGGATTTCCGCGATGGAGCCGTCGGCGGTGGCGAGCGCGCTGCGGATCTCGTCGGGCGCCAGCCCGTCGGGCACGCCCTCCAGCAGGATGTGCGAGGAACGCTTGAGCAGCACGAATGCGCCACGCAGGATCAGCAGCGACACCAGCAAGGACAAGGCCGGGTCGGCCCACTCCCAGCCCAGATAACCTACCAGCAACGCGGCGATCACGGTCCCAACGGAACCCAGCAGGTCACCGAACACATGCAGCCGCGCGCCGGCGGTGTTGAGGTTTTCGTGATCGTCGTCGTGGAGGCTGCGCAGCACCAGCGCATTCACCAGCAGACCGATCACGGCCACCCCCAGCATCACGCCGGACTGGATGTGGAGGTTGCCGAGGTCCAGCAAGCGGGTGACCGCTTCGTACACAATCCAGGCGACCAGCAACACCTGCACCAGCGCGTTGACGAACCCCGCCAGCACTTCCATGCGTGCGTATCCGAAACTGCGCCGCGCGTCGGCCGGCTTCATCGCCAGCACCGCCGCGGCCCACGCCAACCCGAGCGCACCGGCATCGACCAGCATGTGGGCGGCATCGGCAATGAGCGCCAGCGACCCGGACCACCAGCCGCCGCCCGCTTCGACGACCAGCACCAGCAGGGTCAACGCAAGCGCGAACGCCAGCCGGCCGCGAGTGCCGGCGGTCGAATGACCTTGGATGTGCGGCTCGTGGACGTGGGAGCGCCGATGTTCCATGCGCGCAGGCTAGGCAGAACGCCTGCGTTACACAATTACCGGGAGTGTGCGCAGGCAGAGCCGTAGGGCGGAACCCGCGAAGCGGTTTGCGCCGGATTCGCCCTTGGCGGAAGCGGCTGCGCCGATTCCGCCCCACCAAATTCGCGCTATGTCGCGTGTGCGCAGGTCGCGCAATGGTGCCGATGCGCCAGCACGAGGTTGGTGACGTGCGCGCTCGCGACCAAGACGCCGCCGCAGACCACGGCGACGGTATGCAGCAGCACGTGCACATCGAGATCCACGCCCACGCCGCACAACAGCAGGATGATGCCCGGCAGCATCAGGAACAGCGCGTGCGGGCGGCGATGGCGGCGGTACGCGGTGAGGAGGCTGGCGCTGGCCAATGCGGCCGCGCACGCCACGAATACGCGTTCGAAGGTGTGCCCCGCCAGGAATTCCAGCCCGATCAGCGGCAGCAGGGCCAGCACGAACGGCAGCAACGCGCAATGCACCGCGCACAGCAGCGATGCGGTGGCGCCGACGCGGTCGACGATGGCCGCGAAGTGGCGGCGCGGCACCGCGGGCGATGCGGCTGCAGAAAGCGCCGGTTGGGTGACTTGCATGTCCACTACCAGGACACCTCTCGATGAATGTTCCGGCCGGGTGCCACCGGAAAGCGTGGTGCCGCACCCCTGCGAATGCAACATTATAACGTTTCCGGCGGGGAGGAAAGAACCCTTCGCCAACGCACGACGGTTGACTGTTATATTATAACAATGTTGGCCGGAAAGCATGCAACCGGGCCGCGACGACGATCACGGCACGGGAACCAGCACAAGCAGGGTTTCAGGCGGCAGCGCAGGCCTTGCAGACGCCGTGCACTTCGAGGGTCTGCGCCTTGGCACGAAAGCCGAAGTCGGATGCCTGCCGCTCGATCAGGTGCGCGATCGCGCCCTCGTCGCAGACTTCGGTTGCGCCTTCGCAGACATCACAAATCAGGAACGGTACCTGGTGCGCTTCGGCCGGGTGCTGGCAGAACACGAAGGCGTTGATCGATTCCAGCTTGTGGATGAAACCGTTCTCGAGCAGAAAATCGAGCGCACGATACACCGTCGGCGGCGCGGCACCCGCATGGCTGTCGCGCAACGACTCGAGAAGGTCGTAGGCCTTGACCGGCTTGCGCGCCCTGGCCACCAGCACCAGCACCTCGCGACGCAGCGGCGTCAAACGCAACCCGCGCGCGCGGCACTCTCGTTCCACCTCGCGCACGATGCCGGCGGCGTCGTGATGGTGGTGGTGGATGACTTTGGGAACGGAGGGCATGGCGACATTCTAGCGCCCGCGCAGAAGGCGCCGGCACCGCCTATCTCGGGTCGCGCGGCGTCAATTGCAACCCGGCACGCTCACCCAGCTCGCACGCGGCCGCTGCTCACGGGCGGCGATGGGCCGCCGCGCTACGCGCTTCGAGCTGTCTGCGCGCGGGTCCGTACCGTCCCGGCGGAAGCGCCCAGAGCGCGAGCCACCCGATCGGACCGACCACAAGTCCGAGTCCAATACCCAAGGCGACCCTGCCGCGCCACCAGCCGATTGCGGCGCCGACCACCACGCAGGCCACGGTGAACCAGATCAGCGGCCACCACGGGACCAGCGCGAGCATGTTGTGTAGAAGCTTCCCGAATGCGCCCGGCGCATTCGGATCGACGCCATGCAGGAGTTTTTGCAGGAGGTCGTGCATGCACTACGGGAATCGGGGGTCGGGACTCGGGGCTCGGAAAAACACAAAACATCGTCATTACGGGGCGATCGCCGGCTTCATCGACGTGTCTTGGCGGCGCTCGGCATCCCCGACTCCTGCAAATGGTAGGAGCGGCGGAAGCCGCGACCGCACACGTTCCAAACAAGCGGCTTGGCAAGGTTTGTCGATCTGGCCTTGTTTGTCGATCGGGCCTTCCGGCCCTCCTACAGCTATGGCCACCAGAACGGTCGGGACGCGGGGGTGGGGGGGGTCACCTGGTTGCGCGCGCGATTGCATCGTCGATGCGGCGCAGCGCCCTTTCACGACCCGCAAGATAAACGGTCTGCTCGATCGACGGCGAAACCTGGGTGCCGGTCATCGCCACGCGCAACGGCTGCGCGATCTTGCCCATGCCGATCCCCTGTTCGGTGGCGACTTCCGCCACCAGCGCGTGGATCGCTTCGGACGACCAGTTCGGCAATGCGGCCAGTTTCGCCTGCATCGCGCGCAGCACGTCGGCCGCGCCATCGGCGCGCAGATGTTTGGCCACCGCCTTTTCGTCCCACTGAACGATCGGCGCGTACCAGATGCGTGCCTGTTCGGCCATCGCCTTCAGGGTTTGTACCCGGTCACGCAGTGCAATCACCACGTCCACCGGGCACGGTCCTCCCGCGGACGGATCGATGCCGAGCCGGTTCAAATGCCAAGCCAGATCACGCGCAACCTCCAGTGGATTGTCGTGTTTGAGGTAGTGTTGGTTGAGCCAGCCGAGCTTGGCAAAATCGAATCGCGCGGCGGAATGGTTGACCCTGGAGATGTCGAACAGCCCGACCATCTCCGCGATCGAGAAGATCTCCTGGTCACCGTGCGACCAGCCAAGTCGCACCAGGTAATTCAGCAGCGCGTGTGGCAGGTAGCCATCCTCGCGATACTGCATCACGCCGACCGCGCCATGGCGCTTGGAGAGCTTCTGGCCGTCCGGCCCGAGGATCATCGGCAGGTGCGCGAAACTCGGCAACTCCGCGCCCAGCGCCTCGTACAAATGGATCTGCCGCGGGGTGTTGTTGACGTGGTCGTCGCCGCGGATCACCTCGGTGATCCGCATGTCGATGTCATCCACCACCACCGCGAAGTTGTAGGTGGGAAAACCATCCGACCGCAGCATCACGAAATCGTCGAGTTCGGCGTTGCCCCACTCGATGCGGCCCTTGATCTTGTCTTCGAACACCACCGAACCGGATTGCGGATTCCGGAAGCGCAACACGCGGTTCGGATCGTCACGGTATGGCAGGTTCTGGTCGCGTGCGCGCCCGTCGTAACGCGGCTTCTCGCCACGCTCCTTCATCGCCGCACGCATCGCGTCGAGTTCTTCCCTCGATTCGTAGGCCCAGTACGCCTTGCCTGCCTCGTGCAATTGCTGCGCGATGGCGCGGTAACGATCCATGCGCTGCGTCTGGTAGAACGGCCCTTCGTCCGGATCGAGGCCGAGCCAATGCATCCCGTCGAGGATCGCCTGCACGGCCGCATCGGTGGATCGCTCGCGATCGGTGTCCTCGATGCGAAGGATGAACTCACCGCCCCGGTGGCGCGCCTCCAGCCAGCAGTACAACGCCGTGCGTGCGCCGCCGATGTGCAGGAAACCCGTGGGACTGGGCGCGAAGCGGGTACGGAAACTCATCGGCGCGAGACAGTCGGAAAGTTGCACATTGTAATTGGTTGCGCGCGATGACCTTCCCGCAATAGGCACAAGCGTTTACCACGGATTGACACGGATCACCACGGATCCGCACGGATCAAACGGCAAAAATCTGTGTTCATCCGTGTAAATCCGTGGCAAGGCTCTTGTTCGCGCTCCTCTGGAAGCCGGGCGCCGCCGCCCCCATGATCGTGCGATGAACAAAGCCGCCAAGCCCGCGCACCAACGCCGTGCCATCGTGATGCTGTGGCCGTACATCCGCCACTATCCGGGCCGGATGCTGGTCGCGGCGGCGTTCCTGGTGATCGCCAAGGTCGCGACCGTTTGGGTGCCGGTTGCGTTCAAGGACATCGTGAACGACCTCGACCCGCGCGTCGCGATGCTGACGGTGCCGATCGCGTTGATCCTCCTGTACGGCGTGCTGCGCCTCGTCGGCTCGCTGTTCGGGCAACTGCGCGACACCGTGTTCGAACGGGTCAGCCAGCGCGCGATGCGCGCGTCCGGGCTCGACGCGTTCCGACACCTGCACCAGCTTTCGCTGCGGTTCCATCTGGATCGCCACACCGGCGGAATCGGCCGCGACATTTCGCGCGGCACCCGCGGCGTCTACAACCTGCTCGGCTGGGTGGTATTCAATATCATCCCGACCCTGTTCGAGATCATCGTGGTGATCGTGCTGATGTTGCGCCAATTCGACTGGCGCTACGCCGTGATCACGCTGGCGACGATGCTGGTCTACATCGGCACGACGATCTGGATCACCGAATGGCGTACCGCCGGCGTGCGCGCGATGAACGAGGCCGAGAGCCGCGCCAACGCGCGCGCCGTGGACAGCCTGCTCAATTTCGAAACGGTCAAGTATTTCGGCAACGAGGCATTCGAAGCCGACCGCTACGACGCGGATCTTCGCCGCTACGAAGACGCGGCAGTGAAGACCGAAGCTTCGCTGGCGGTGCTGAACGGCGCCCAGGCGTTGGTGATCGCAGTGGGACTGACCGCGCTGATGGCGATGGCGGCGATGGGCGTGGTCGCGCACAAGTTGTCGATCGGCGACATCGTGTTGATCAACGGCTGGCTGCTGCAACTGGCGATCCCGCTCAACATGCTCGGCTTCACCTGGCGGCAGATCAAGCAGGGCGTGATCGACATGGAAAACATGTTCGGGCTGCTCGACGAACACGCCGAGGTGCGGGACACCACCGGGGCAAAATCGCTGCAGCGGCGCGGCGGCGAGGTCCGCTTCGAACGAGTGTCGTTCCACTACAACCCCGACCGCGCGATTCTGGACGACATCGATTTCCGGATCCCGCCCGGCAAGACGCTGGCGGTGGTCGGCGAAACCGGGGCCGGCAAGTCCACCCTGTCGCGCCTCCTGTTTCGCTTCTACGACGTGACCGGAGGGCGGATCACCATCGATGGCCAGGACATCCGCGAGGTGACCCAGGAATCGCTGCGCGCGGCGATCGGCATCGTGCCGCAGGACACGGTGCTGTTCAACGACACCATCTACTACAACATCGCCTATGGCCGCACCGACGCCAGCCGCGAGGAAATCGAGGCTGCCGCGCGCGCGGCGCACATCCATGATTTCGTGACGTCATTGCCTCAGGGGTACCAGACCACCGTCGGCGAGCGCGGGCTGAAACTGTCCGGCGGCGAAAAGCAGCGCGTGGCGATCGCGCGGGCGCTGCTGAAGCACCCGGCGATCCTGGCGTTCGACGAGGCGACCAGCGCACTCGACACCCGCACCGAAAAGATCATCCAGGCCGAACTGGCCGAGATCGCGCAGGGACGCACCACGCTGATCGTCGCACACCGGCTCTCGACCATCGTCCACGCCGACGAGATCCTGGTGCTGGACCGCGGCCGCATTGTCGAACGTGGCACGCACGCCGAGCTGCTTGCCATCGGCGGCCGCTATGCAGCGTTGTGGGCGATGCAGGCGCGGCAGCCGCGCGAATCCCGGGCCATCGAACCCGCCGTGTAACGAATGTTTACGAGTTTTTGGCCGCCGGGACGCGCTTTGACGCGTCCCGGCGCCTAAACTGGCATCGAGATTGCAACTACCTCCGGAAGCAGGCCACTCCGATCCTGCCCGAACCCGTGTGGGTTCCTGGAGCGTCCCGACATGCAAGGCACCGATGACATGACACCCGATCCGGAAACGACCGCAGCGTCTTCGTCCCGCACCACGGCGGATGGCCTCGAAGGCTGGCTGTCGGGCGAGCATGCCGGCGCAGCCCACGACGAGGCGCCCGTCGAGCGATCGCTTTCCGAATTGCTCGAGCATCAGGCCACGATCGGGCCGGTCAACGCGGCGGAGGCGCTGGCGCTTGGAAAGGTCACCACCGCGCGCAAACTGGCTGGCCCGGACGGCGCCGAACTGATGATCGATCCCGAGCAGGACGCCTATTGCTTCGAATCGACTTCGCTGAAACCGCTGGCCGTATTGCTGCAGCAACCGGCTGATGCGTGGATTCCGGTCTACTCCGAGACGATCCGAGCGGCGTTCGCCGCGCATCCGGCAAAACCGCTGGAGCGCCTGCGCTGGTATGCAGGGCTGATCGCGACACCCGGCATCCTCAGCCGCGAGTTGCACCGCACGGGACGCTACCGGTTGTCGCGCTGGCCGGAAACCGAGCGCGAGTTTCCCAAGCACTTCCGGATCGCCAAGGAAATGCTGGAAGCCGCCATGACCGTCGACGAGGTGGTCGCGGCCTCCGGGATGCCGCGCGAGGAAGTGGTCGACTACATCAATGCGAGTTACGCGGGAAGCCGGCTCGACGCGCTTTCGGTCAGGAAGGCGTCGCGGCCGGCATCCGGCGCCCCCTCACGGCGGGCGCGCCTGCTCGCACGGCTGAACAAGCCGCTGTTCGTGCGCTGAAGCCGGCCCCGGGTCATCGACGCCGCGCGGAGCGATCCGCGCGGTTTTTTATTTTACGTGGATCGTGATTTTCTTCGAGACAACCGGCGGATCGAATGGCACGTGTTTGGCGTCGCCGAGTTCGAGCTGCAGCATGTGCGTTCCGGGTGCGAGGTGCAGGACGGTTTCGGTCTGACCGCCGCCGAAGTGCTTGTGGTGCTCGTCGTTCGGGATCGGCTGGCCGGGCGCTGGCAGCGTCGCGACGTCGATCAGCAAATGATGGTGTCCGGTGTGTTCCTTCTCGATGCCGGCGGGCGCAACACCCATGCCGGCGAGCCCGAACCGCACCGTGACGTCACGACCGACGGTGGCGCCGTCGGCGGGGCTGATGATATAGACCCGCGCGTCGGCCGGCGCCTTGTGGACCGGCAATCCGGAAGCGGCCCATGCGACGACGGCGAATGCCGCGAGGGCGGCACCGATCAACAACCTGCGCATGACGCATCTCCTCATCAGCCTCTCAACCCCGTGCGGGAGCAGGCGTTCGCCAAGAAACAAGAACTTGCGACAATTTGTTGCTCAAGAGCCTTTGATTTGCAACAGGGATTTATGGCGTTTGTTTCTCAAGAGGGCACCCGATCATAGCCTGTCGGGCGCGGTGGTGAATGACATCTTGCGCAGGCGCAGTGCATTCGACACCACCGACACCGACGAAAGGCTCATCGCCAGCGCCGCGATCATCGGCGACAGCACGATCCCGAACCACGGGTACAACACGCCCGCGGCGATCGGGATGCCGACCGAGTTGTAGACGAACGCGAAGAACAGGTTCTGGTGGATATTGCGCACGGTTGCCTGTGACAGCGCACGGGCCCACGCGATGGCGGACAGTTCGCCGCGCACCAGCGTCACCTGCGCGCTCATCTTCGCGATGTCGGTGCCGGTGCCCATCGCGATACCGATGTCCGCCATGGCCAGCGCGGGAGCATCGTTGATGCCGTCGCCGGCCATCGCGACCTTGCGGCCTTCCCGCCGCAGGCGCTCGACCATCGCGCCCTTGTCGGCCGGCGATACCTCCGCGTGCAACTCGTCGATGCGAAGTTCGCGCGCGATCGCCTGCGCCGTGGTGCGATGGTCGCCGGTCAGCATCACGATCCGCAGGCCTTCCCCGCGAAGGCTGTCCAGTGCCGCTTGCGTGTCGGCCTTGATGCGATCGGCGACATTCAGCAAGGCGGCGGGTTCGCCGTCCACCGCGAGCAGCAGCACGCTCGCGCCCTCCCCGCGCAATGCGTCGGCACGGGCGCCGGTACCCTCATCCACCCGTACCCCGGCAGCCTGCATCAAGGTGGCATTGCCCAGCACGACCTCGCGCCCCTGCACGCGTCCGCGCACGCCCTGTCCCGTCGATGTCGTGAAATCCTCGACCGCGGGAATCGCGATGCCGCGCGACTCGGCGGCAGCAACGATCGCTTGCGCCAGCGGGTGCTCGCTCGGCCGCTCCAGCGCCGCGGCCAGCGCGAGGGCATGCTGCTCGTCGATCCCGCCGAGCGGTTCCACGCCGCGCAACGACGGCCGGCCTTCGGTCAACGTACCGGTCTTGTCGACCACCAGCGTATCGACCTCGCGCAACGCCTCGATCGCCCCGGCATCGCGGAACAGCACGCCGGCCTGCGCGCCGCGGCCACTGGCGACCATGATCGAGATCGGCGTCGCCAGGCCGAGCGCACAGGGACAGGCGATGATCAATACCGACACCGCCGCAATCAAGGCGTGCGGGAATTTCGGGTCGGGACCGATCGCGATCCACCCGATGAAAGCCAGCACCGCGACCACCACCACGGCTGGCACGAACCACGCGGCCACGCGGTCGGCCACCCGTTGCAGCGGCGCCTTGCTGCGCTGCGCGCGCGCCACCAGCGCGACGATCCGCGACAGCGTCGTTTCGGCACCGACTCTGCCAGTGCGCATCGTCAACGCGCCATCCTGGTTGACGGTGCCGCCGGTCAGCGGATCGCCGGCTCCTTTCGCGACCGGCATCGCCTCGCCGGTCAGCATGGACTCGTCGACGCGGCTCGCGCCCTCGATCACTTCGCCGTCGACCGGCACGCTCTCGCCCGGGCGCACACGCAGCACGTCGCCGGCCTGCACCTGGTCGATCGGTACGTCGGCTTCTTGTCCGCCGGCGGCGATGCGGCGCGCGATCCTGGGCGTGAGGTCGAGCAGCGCGCGCAGGGCGGAGCCGGTGCGGCGGCGGGCGCGGAACTCCAGGAAGTCGCCCATCGTCACCAGCGTCACGATCACCGCGGCCGATTCGAAGTACACGCCCACCGCGCCGTGCGTGTCGCGGAACCCCGGCGGGAACAGGCCAGGCGCCAAGAACGCGACCGCGCTGTACACCCACGCGACGCCGGTTCCCAGCGCAATCAGCGTGTACATGTTGGGGTTCCACGGCTTCAACGAACGCCAGCCGCGCACGAAAAACGGCGCACCCCCCCACAGCACCACGACGCTCGCGAGCACCGCTTCGATCCATCCCGTGACGCGATCCCACGGCACGCCAAAGTGCCAGCCGAACAGGTGCGGCCCCATCGCGAGCAGGAACACCGGGATCGTGAGCGCGACCAGCGTCCAGAACCGCCACGCCATGGCGCGTACGTCATGGTCGCCTTGGTCGTCTGCAGCCGGCAGCATCGGTTCCAACGCCATGCCGCACTTCGGACAGTGGCCGGGTCCGATCTGCTGCACCTCGGGGTGCATCGGACAGGTGTAGACCGCGCCGGGTCGTGCTTCCGTTCCGGGCTTGTCGTCCGCGCCGTCATCGTGCACCAGGTATCGCGCCGGAGTGGCGACGAATTTTTCGCGGCAGCGCGCCGAGCAGAAGTGGTACGTGTCGCCGTCGACGGTCGCGCGATGCTTCGCGGTGTGCGGGTCCACTGCCATGCCGCAGACCGGATCGATGGCACTTTGCGCGACCGGTTGCTCGTGCGCACTGCAGACGTGCGCGGCCGGCCCGTGCGTCGCGGCAGAATCGAGACCGGCGTGATCATCGTGCGCGTTCACGCCCCCTCCCCGCCGCCGAGCGCGCGCAGGATCGGGCAATGCTCCAGCGGACCATGCCCGGGACAGGCTTCGATGAGTTGCTTCAGTCCGCGCTTCACGCGCTGCAACTCGCGGATGCGTAGTTCGACTTCGGCCAGCCGCATCTCGGCGCGCTGCTTAACGTCACGGACGCCGCGCTCGCGATCCGACGACAACGCCAGCAGTTCGCGGATTTCCTCCAGCGTGAAGCCGAGGTCCTTGGCGCGGCGGATGAAGCGCAATCGTTCGATCGCATCCGCACCGTAATCGCGGTACCCCGATGCGCGCCGCCCGGGAGGCGACAGCAGACGCTCGCGTTCGTAGTAGCGGATGGTGTCGATGCCGACACCGGCGCGGCGCGCGACGGCACCGATCGTGAAATGCGCAGAGGCTTTCGTTTCCATGGACCCATGCTAAACCATGGACCATGGTCCAGAGTCAAGCGTTTTGCGAATGCACCGGAGCGATGCTGCCGCGCGTCTGGAGCGCAGTACCGGTCAGCGCGCAGTCGCGGCTGGCGCGGGCGTGAAGGTCGAGGCCGGTACGGGCGTGACGGTCGAGGCCGGCGCGGGCGTGAATGCCGGCGCAGGCGTGGCGGCCGACGACGGCTCGGCGGGCATCGCCGCCCCTGCGGGCATCGCCGCCCCCGCGGGAGCCGCCGGGTTCCCTTCTTGCATGCCGGCAGCGCCGGCGGTGAGCGCATGGAACTCGGCCGCGCTCATCTTCGGCTGCTTCTGCAGGTAGGCGACCATCGCCCAGATCTGCTGGTCGGTGTGGCTCTTGCCCCACGCGGGCATCGCGGTCATCTTGAGGCCGTGTTTGATGATCCAGAACGCCTCGGCCGGACGGGGCGCGAACCGCGTGAGGTTCGGCGGCTGCGGATACAGTCCCTCGCGCAGATCGCTGGTGGCCATTCCGGGCGCAAGATGGCAACCCGTGCACATCTTCGCGTAGTGCTCGGCGCCTTCCTTGACCAGCGCGCGGTTGTCCAGCGGTGGCGGCGTGATGTCCGCGACCCGTCGGTCGATGGTCTTCTCGCGCAGGAAGCCGATCGCACTCTTGGTGACGCCCCAATGCGGGACATCCGCGCCGACCGCATACAAACCGGCAAATGCAACCACGAAATACGCGATGATCGCGATGACGATCCAGAAAATCAGTGCACCGATGAAGCGCATGGCAATCTCCAGGCTGTCAGTGGCGATGAAACACGTCGCGTGATCCTACTCCGGGTGGCAGATCTCTGCAGCGGTTCGCGCAACGCCGTCGCATCAAGGCGTACTGCCGCTCCACGCGAAACGAGGTCGCGTGCAGGCGGGTTCGATGCGAGAATGCGCAACCGTGCGCCCGTAGCTCAAGCGGATAGAGCATCGGCCTTCTAAGCCGACGGTTGCTGGTTCGATTCCAGTCGGGCGCGCCAGCCCTATCCAATCCACTTGAGTCGCAGGCCAAAGCGAGCTGTTGTGGGAAGTCAGGCCAAGGATGGCCGTTCTGGCGCCTCAGGCCGCCGAACAAGCTCCGACCACGTTTGGTTGTTGATCGACAGGGCGATCAAGGATGATTGCACAAACAATGGTCGGGGCAGAGGGATTCGAACCCACGACATCCAGCTCCCAAAGCTGGCGCTCTACCAGACTGAGCTATACCCCGACGCGCCGCCGGAGAATACACGTGCGGCGGATGCGCAATGGTACGTTCGCGTCGCCGCGCCGGTCAACGGACGCCGCGGCGCGAGCGAACCCGAAATGACGAAGCCGGCGGGCGCTGCCCACCGGCTTCGTCGTCGAATGGCGCGCCCGGAGAGATTCGAACTCCCGACCACCAAGTTCGTAGCCTGGTACTCTATCCAGCTGAGCTACGGGCGCATTGAAGCGGAAGAGCCGCGAATTATCCGGTGTCACGACAAGTGCGTCAACGATGGATTGGCGGACATTGGCGGAGAGGGAGGGATTCGAACCCTCGATCAGGCTTTTGACCCGATACTCCCTTAGCAGGGGAGCCCCTTCGGCCTCTCGGGCACCTCTCCGTTTGTGTCTTTGAATCCAGCGAAGTGTAACAACGGCCGAACGCCGCGCAGAACGCCGGTCGGGATATGTTCGCATCATCCCTGATGCTCACCCCTCGCTGCACTCGGGGCCAGCCTTCGGCTGTCCAAAATCGCTCCTGGCGATTTTGTCGAACCCTCGATCAGGCTTTTGACCCGATACTCCCTTAGCAGGGGAGCCCCTTCGGCCTCTCGGGCACCTCTCCGGATTGTCCCTCACGTCGCGCGAGCAGCAGCGACATACGACCCACACTGGCAACGGCAGGCGGGCAACGGCGTGCGACCGTCCAGCATAGACGCGAACCACGTTACGGTAAAGCGCTGTCCAGGCATCAACCCTGACTTGCGTCGGCGTCTTCGGTGCCGCCCCCCGCCGCGGCATCGTGCTCCTGCTTGATGCGCTGGTAGATCTCCTCGCGATGTACCGCGACTTCCTTGGGTGCCGTGATGCCGATGCGTACCTGGTTGCCCTTGACGCCCAATACGGTGACGGTTACCTGGTCGCCGATCATCAGGGTTTCCCCGACGCGGCGGGTCAAAATCAGCATGACTGAAACTCCTTGTATTCGAGTCCATTGGACCTGAAACCGATTTGCGCGTTCCCCTCCGGACTGCGCAATGCGGTGTGACTGGGGCGATCGCGAACGGATGCGGGCTTGCCCGTCGACGTCCAGGTTCCTCCATCACCCGCACTAGACCGGTGCAGGGGCGACCGATACCCGGCGAGCATATAGGAACGCGCGCCGCCGGCGCAATGAAGCCAACATGATTTGTGGCATGGACCGCTGCCGGATCATTGGACTTCCAGCCACCCGGCCAAGCCGCCCAGCGCCCGATCCAGTGCCGGTGAATCGATGCCCCCGCCCTGCGCCAGGTCGGGGCGACCGCCACCCTTGCCGCCGATCTGCTTCGCGACGTGCGCGACCACTTCCCCGGCCTTGACCTTGCCGAGCGCGGCGCCGTTGACGCCACCCACCAGCGCCGCCTTGCCGTCCTTGCCCGAGGCGAGCAGCACCACGCAGTCGCCGAGTTTCTGCTTCAATCCGTCGACGGCTTCGCGCAAGGCCTTCGCGTCCATTCCATCGACCCGCGCGGCGACCAGTTTGATGCCGCCTACGTCCTTCGCATTCGCGGCGAGATCACCGGTCGCAGCGCCGGCGGCCCTGGCCTTGATCGAATCCAGTTCCCGCTCCAGCTTTCTCTCACGCTCGATGAGGTGTCGAACCCTGTCGGCGACTTCGCCGGAACCCGCAGCCAGCAGGTCCGCGACTTCGCCGAGGCGTTGTTCTTCGTCGGCAACATGCGCCATCGCGCCCGCGCCGGTCAGCGCCTCGATTCGGCGGATGCCCGCGGCAACACCCGATTCCGAAACGATCTTGAACAGCCCGATGTCGCCGGTGCGTGCGACGTGGGTGCCGCCGCACAATTCGGTCGAGAAATCGCCCATCTTCAGCACGCGCACCTCGGCGCCGTACTTCTCGCCGAACAGTGCCATCGCGCCGAGGGCGATCGCCTCGTCGTACGCCATCTGGCGGATTTCGGCCGGATCGTTGCGGCGGATTTGCTCGTTGACGCGATCCTCGATCCGGCGCAGATCGTCGGGCTTCACCGGCTGGAAATGCGAGAAATCGAAACGCAGGCGGTCCGGCGCGACCAGCGACCCTTTCTGCGTCACGTGTTCGCCCAGCGTTTCGCGCAAGGCCGCGTGCAGCAGGTGCGTCGCCGAATGGTTGAGCACCGTCGCCTGGCGGCGCGCACCATCGACGCGAGCCAGCACGCTGTCACCGACGCGCAGCGGCGTGTTGCCGTTCCATTCGCCGAGGTGGCCGTGGAACTGGCCGGCGAATTTCTGCGTGTCGTCGACGACGAAGCGCCCCGCGGCGAGTTCCAGTGCACCGGTGTCGCCCACCTGGCCGCCCGATTCCGCATAGAACGGCGTGCGGTCCAGGATCACCACTGCGGCCTCGCCTTGCTGCAGCGAATCCACGCTCTTGCCGTCGCTCAGGATCGCCAGCACCTTGCAGTCCTTTGCCTCAAGCGTTTCGTAACCGACGAACCTTGTCGGAGCAAGCGTGCTGGCGACCTCGGCCGAAAGCATCGTCTTGCTCTCGAACTTGCTGGCTGCGCGCGCACGCATCCGTTGCGCTTCCATCGCGCGTTCGAAACCCGCCATGTCCACGCTGAGGCCACGCTCGCGCGCGATGTCGGCGGTGAGATCCACCGGGAAACCGTAGGTGTCATAGAGCCGGAATACATCGTCTCCAGAAATTGCACCCAATTCTGCAGAAGCGATCACGCCAGCAGCGGCTTCGGCCGTGAGTTGCACAATTCTTCCCGGTTTCTTTGCAACCTCGTCGAACACCTTCATGCCGTGTTCCAGCGTTTCGCCGAAACGCCGTTCCTCGGTGCGCAACGCTTCCTCGACGAACGACCGCTTGTTCGCGAGTTCGGGATAGGCCTCGCCCATTTCCGCGACCAGCGGCGCGACCATCTTCCAGAAGAATTCGCCGCGCACGCCCAGCATCCAGCCGTGGCGAAGCGCGCGGCGGATGATCCGGCGCAACACGTAGCCGCGGCCTTCGTTCGATGGCAGCACGCCATCCACGATCAGGAAGGCGCACGCACGGACGTGGTCGGCGATCACGCGCAGTGATTTGTTCTCGTGGTCCTTGCAGCCGGTCAGTTGCTGGGCTGCCGCGATCAAACGCTGAAACAGGTCGATTTCGTAGTTGGAATGGACTCCTTGCAACACCGCGGCCAAGCGTTCCAGGCCCAAGCCGGTGTCCACGCACGGCGCCGGCAACGGCGACAGCGTGCCATCCTCGGCGCGATCGAACTGCATGAACACCAGATTCCAGATCTCGATGTAGCGGTCGCCATCCGCGTCCTTCGAGCCGGGTGGGCCGCCCGGCACATCGGCACCGTGGTCGTAGAAGATTTCGCTGCAAGGACCGCACGGCCCGGTATCGGCCATTTGCCAGAAATTGTCGGACGCGAACGGCGCGCCATGGTTGTCGCCGATCCGGACGATGCGTTCGGCCGGCACGCCGATCACGTCCTTCCAGATTCCGCAGGACTCGTCATCGGTGTGATAGACCGTTACCCACAGTTTTTCCGGCGACAGACCGAACACTTTGGTCAGAAGCTCCCACGCCCACTCGATCGCTGCCTGCTTGAAGTAATCGCCGAACGACCAGTTGCCCAGCATCTCGAAGAAGGTGTGGTGGCGCGCGGTGTAGCCGACCGAATCGAGGTCGTTGTGCTTGCCGCCGGCGCGCAGGCAACGCTGCACGTCGACCGCGCGCACGTAGGGCAGTTTCTCGCTGCCGAGAAACACGTTCTTGAACTGCACCATCCCCGAATTGGTGAACAGGAGGGTCGGATCGTTGGCCGGCACCAGCGGCGCGGAGGGCACGATGGTGTGGCCGCGGTCCTGGAAAAAGTCGAGGAAGCGCGCGCGAATTTCTGCAGTTTTCATGTAGTTATTTCGCAAAGCTCATGAAGTGGGCTCCACCGAAGGAGTCGCTGTTGTTGAAAGTCAGGCCAAGGAAGGCCGTTCTGGTGCTCGCGTTTACCATACCGCCCCATTTGCGACACAGTTTCACGACGCAGCGATCAGGGACGATCGCAAAGTGATGACATCAATCGTCGGGGGTTTCGACGTCGGAATGGATGACGATTCCAATCGTGGCGGCGGCAAAGCCGCGGCGCAACAGGAACGCCGCGCGCTTGCCACGTTCGGCGTGGTCGGCGGCTGGCTTCGCACTGTACTTCTTGCAAAGTTGCGCGCGCGCAAGTTTCGTCCAGTCGGTGTCGGCGGCTTCCAGCAACGCCCGGATCGCGGAATCCGCCAGGCCATGGGAACGCAACTCGACACGGATGCGGGCGGGTCCGTAACCCTGCGCCACCCGCGCCCGCATGACCATCTCGCCAAAGCGGTCGTCGTCCTGGTATTTCTGTTCACGCAGTTTTCTCAGGGCGGTTTCGGACTCGCCCTCGTCGCAGCCGGCATGCTCCAGCCGCGCCCGCAGTTCGCGCTGCGAATACTCACGACGCGCGAGCATCCCGAGCGCACGGTCATAGGCGCTGCGGTCGGCGGCCTTGCCGCGCGCATCACGATTCGAACGGCGTTTCACGGGGGGCAGCCCCAACTCACGACAGACCTTGCGCGCGAGGTGATCGTTGATTTCGCTGTGGCGTGGAATCGCGGAACGTCTGTTGGACGCCGGATGCTGCCACCACGAATGCCGCGCACCTTCGCGCAACAGCAAGCAACCGTGCTTGGTGAGGTGTCGCAACAAGTCGCGGCGCTTCATACCGCGATCTTCAGTTCCTCGTAGCCGCCACCGGCGGCGCTGCGCGCCTCGGCGCGGTTGAAATCCAGAGCTTCGGCCAACGCCACACGCAGGCTGTCGACCAACTCTTCGCGTGTGCGCTCCTGCGCGTTGACGCCCGGCAGTTCCTCGATCCAGCCGACCCACCAGTCGCCATCCTGCTTCATCACCGCGGTCCAGTCGGGTTGCATGCGATCACCTCACGAATGTTCAGGCTTCGACTTCCTCGGCATCTTCGGTCGCCGCGACGCCGCCATTCTTGCGGGCGCCCGCCAGCAACTTCCCGCGCAGCGCCTCGTCGAGTTGTTTCGCCGCGGCCGGGTTGTCCTTGAAATACTGGCGGGCGTTTTCCTTGCCCTGCCCGATCCGTTCGCCGCCATAGCTGTACCAAGCCCCGGATTTTTCGACCAGGTCGTTGGCGACGCCAAGCTCGATCAACTCACCCTCGTACGAGGTTCCCTCGCCGTACAGGATCTCGAATTCCGCCTGCCGGAACGGCGGCGCGACCTTGTTCTTGACCACTTTGACGCGGGTCTGCGAGCCGATCACCTCGTCCCCTTTCTTGACCGCGCCTATGCGGCGGATGTCGAGCCGCACCGAAGCGTAGAACTTCAGCGCGTTGCCGCCGGTGGTGGTTTCCGGGTTGCCGAACATCAC
>JBOHYT010000050.1:0-13422 GCA_050738055.1 Rhodanobacteraceae bacterium | reverse complement strand
GCGAAGCCGATCGACTGCTTTTGATCCCCGTTGCCGCCTCTGCGATGATGGCGCCGGTGTGCCGGCATAGCTCAGTTGGTAGAGCAACCGCCTTGTAAGCGGTAGGTCGTCTGTTCGAGTCAGACTGTCGGCACCAGTGCCATGTTCCAGGACGTCCAAAACCATTCCGATAACCCATTGAAACCCGCTAAACATGCGGGTTTTTTGTACGCCCAGCATGGGCACGATCTTGGAGGTGCAAGTCCTCTCACAAGCTGACCACAGCGAGTGAAGCGAAGCGCAACTGCGTGAGGGTGACCGAGCGTGGGAAGGAAGCGTGGAGCGAAGCCGCGAGCCGAAAACTCTGCGAATGCTCGGTAGCGCTCAACGCGCGAGCCCGCTTTCTTGACGTGCCGTTCAATTCGCGGCTTCCTCGTTTCTTCACGGTTGGGAAAGTTGATCATGGTTGCGGTGGTGTGGGCTCGGTTTCGGATGCTATCGCGTTGGCCTAGCCATCTTCGTCCTCGATGAAAGTATCGTCTTCGTCGTGATCGCGGGACCTAGTCCATCGGCCGAGCTCGATCTGCAGCTCGGTGTAAAACTCTTTGTAGGTCATTTCCCTGTTGGCGAAAGGGCCAAGCAGGTGCTTTACCGAGTCGAACTTGGATCGAGCATCGCTCACCAAGTGCGGCAGTAGGGATTCGAAGAAGCGTGTCATCCTAGCATCGGGATCAGTGCCTACTCGGATATCGTGGTACCCCAACAGGTGCTTGTTGGCGGCCTGTGTGGCCAAGGTCTCGCGACCTGGCGGGTACCGCTGGTTGTAGGTCTGGTGGGCCAGAATTCCGCAGTCGGTGAAGATTCGCATGGTGACGTAAGAGATGCGCCTGGCGATCAGGACCGGAACCATGTCCAGAGCAAGAGTTTTGATCGGTAGCTTGTGCACTTCCTCGCTGTCGACGTGGATCCACTCGCGGGTGTTTTTCACCTCGATACCCAGCATCTGCTCCGCGACCTAGGCGTGAAAGTCGAGCGGCGAGGGCGATTGGCGTTGCCTGTAAAACGTAGGCGGTTCCTTCTTCTTGAGGAGGGCGCCGGATACCTCGTTCAAATCGGCGAAGCCACCCCAGTGGGGCCAGTCTGCTGCGTTGACTGCCTTGTAGACCGCAATTTCGAGCGTTTGGCCCACCTCCTTGACGAAATGGTTTTCTACCGTTTCGAGGTAGACCGGCTGCTGAGCTTCCAGCCGTTCGCGCACGAACGAAGGAGGTGAGGCGGCTAGGCAGTGCCAGCGAGCGCCATGCTTGCTTGATGCCGTAGACACAACCTCACCAGATTCGCGAAGACCGGATAGGGCCTTGGTCAGAAGCACCGGTTCGATACGCTGATTGGTAGGGCCGGCGTCCGAAATTTTCTGCTCCAAGGTACGGAGATGGGCAACGCCGTGCCGACCAAGCACGCTGTGCAAGCACTTTTCCGCGAGCGCAATCCGGGACAGTACCTTGGGGTTCGGCTCGCGTTCCCGCCTCATTGGCACGCCCACTAATCTATTTATATGTATTTATGAATACGGCCCGACCCTGATGAGTGCCGGGCAGCGAACACGGAGCAAGCCAGCGCTGGAGCACGTGTTGCTGTGCGCTCCAATTAAGCATAGAATGGAGACAGTTATGCATAGTTAGGTGCGAAGATGCTTCAGCCGATCAAACTCGAATCCCTCCGCGAGCTGGTTGCTGCGGGTTCGGTGACGTCCGCCACGATTCTAGGCCAGAAAGGCGGTTATGCCGTGCTGGCCAGCATCGGTGTGCAACAGCGCCCCCTCGGCACCAAGCTGGGCGAGGTGCGCATGTTCGGCAGCACCGATACCGCCGTGAAGGTGATGCGCGACCTCGGCGTTTATCAGTTCAACGTAGATGTCACGCACTTTGAGGCAGGCCGCTTGCGTGCTGCACGCCCTGATGTAACGGAGAAGGCCAAGAGTGCCGCCACCGCGCTGGCCTATGATCGCTGGTTCCGCAAACAAGTCAGTGCGGCCGTCGACAAGGACAAGCGCGGCGAAACCGTCTGGCATGATCACGATGCCATTTGGGATGAGTTGGAAGCCCAGGCGGCAGAACTGGTAGCCGCAAAGCAAAAGAAGTCATCCACAGCAGAAGCCAAGCCAACGCAGCAGCGCAGCAGATCGCGCCGGCGATGACAATCCGCTACACGGACGAGGCGAAGGCCGACCTCGCGAGAGTGATCTTGTATCGCATCGAGCAATCGTTGCCTGGCCCGATCGGGTTCGCACGCGCACTCCGGCAGAAGATCGCCCACCTTGACGAGATCGAACATCCTGGCCGTAATGGCCGTGTGCCAGGCACGAAGGAATGGGTGCTTTCCGGACTGCCCTACATCGCGGTATTCCGGCGGGAAGGGAAGGTCGTGAAGGTTTACCGCGTGCTGCATGGCGCACGGCAGTGGCCGTGAGGACTGAGGACTTGCAGGTACAATGCCTGCATATGGTGCGGGGCGCAATGGCGACAGTGTTGCTCGAGGCCATGGTGGAATCCGGCGAACCCGCCCGAAGGCACGCACTTGTCAGTGTGAGTAGATTTGCGCGTAATCTTGACAGTCGGCAACATACAAGTCTCGACAGATCAAAAACCTAGATAGGCTTTTCGACGCCGACTGCCGCACCATGTTTTTCTTTGAACAACATGTGCTTGCGAGAACAGTCAAGAAGATTCCGGAGCAGGTGCTGGCCCGTTGCGAATGGAGCCACGACGATTGTTCGCGACAGGTGGAAAACCTGCCGCACGCGTCCGAGCCAGAAACCGGCGCGGGCGCTCAATCCGCACTGTTGGGGGATGAGCTGGCATGACCGTCAAGCGCATCATCATCATCGCCGGGCCGAACGGTGCGGGGAAAACCACCTTCGCCAATGAGTTTCTGCCCAACGAGGCGAACTGCCCGATGTTCATCAACGCTGATCTGATCGCCGCAGGCTTGTCCCCGTTCAAGCCGGAACTGGCGGCCATCAAGGCGGGCAAGCTGATGCTGCAATCGATGACGGAGTTTCTTGCACGAAGCGAGAGTTTTGCGTTCGAGACGACGCTGGCCGGAACGCAATACGCACGTCGGATACCGCACTGGCGGAAGGCTGGGTATCACGTCACCCTGATTTTTTTGTCGCTGGCCGGCCCTGAAATGGCGATCGCGCGTGTCGTGGAACGCGTGCGCCAAGGCGGGCATGCGATTCCCGAAGATGTCATCCGGCGCCGGTTCGCGGCGGGGCGCAAGAACTTTCAACGGCTGTATCAAGGTGTGGTAGATGATTGGGCCGAGTATGACAATTCCGGTCCGCAACCGCGATTGATTGACTGGAAAGGCGAATCATGAACGCCAAAAGCATCACGCAATCGAATAACCCGGTGCTGGCGGGCTCCCTGTCCGCGCTGCGCCGATCGGCGAAACGGGCGCAGCAGATCGCCGAACAGACGGGCACGCGCTTGATCGTTGCGCAGAAGGCAGATTCATCTGCAAAGCGGAAGCCGCGGAATACGCGCGGACGATGAATGGGCAGGTCAACGCTTCGGTGAGCGGCGCGCCGTGACGGCCTCCGTCGGAGCGCACGACGCGAACATCGTGCAAACCACGACAGGTGCCATCGCGATTGCCGGAACCCTTTCCGCGCCGCGCGGCAGCCGGCTTCAATCTGGGTTGTCCAGGTCTTGGCTTCGGCCTTGCGGTCAAAAATCCGGCTGGCAGGAGGAAATCCGCGGCGCTTTACAATGGTTTGGAAGCCGTTGCCGCGCTTGCGCAAAGCGGCCGTCAGGATTCGGGTTACGAGCGGGTGACGGGAATGACACCTGCGATCGTCGTTGGTTGTATAAAGACATTGATTCAAGGTGTTGCGGTCCGGCCGATACGGAGAAATCACCGCGCTGCAAGTGGCAGGCCGTCCGTTCGAGTCGGGGCGACGGCAGCATGAGCACGGGTCATCGGCGATACGCACGGGAGCGATGGTGGCTGAATTGGATCCCCGCGAAGTAGAGTTCCAGGCGCAGATCGAGGCGTTGCGCCGGCATTTCCTGCAAGGCTTGCCGGCGCGCCGCGCGGCGCTGGTCGCCGCCTGGCGCGATTGCGCCGATTTGAGCGACGAATCGCCGTGGCAATCGCTGCGCGACGTCGCGCACAAGCTTTCAGGCTCGGCGCCGTGCTACGGGCTCGATGCCGTGGGCGAGGCCGCCCGCGACCTGGACAGGCTGCTTTCCGGCCGCGTGCCGTGCCGCGCGCGCGCCGGCGTCGATCGGCCCGTCACGCTGTTGCTCGCCACGCTGGACGCGGCGATCGCGTCGGCCTGAGCACGCTGGTTGCCGGCGCGACCGCCGGTTATCCTTGTAGGTCCATGCTGGATCGGGTTTGGTGATGGATCATGGCGAGTAGGATGAAATCGGTTTCGCTGATCGGCGCGCCCACCGACATCGGTGCGGCCGATCGCGGTGCGTCGATGGGTCCGGAAGCCCTGCGGGTGGCCGGCCTCGGGCGCGCACTCGCGGCGCGCGGCATCGATGTCGTCGATTGCGGCAACGTCTCCGGCCCCCCGAATCCGTGGCTGCCTCCCAAGGATGGCTACCGACATTTCGACGAAGTCATTGCGTGGACCCGCGCAGCGATGCAGGCCGAGCTGAGCGAACTCGAGGCCGGCAGGATGCCCATCCTGCTCGGCGGCGACCATTGCCTCGCGATCGGTTCGATCAGCGCGGTCGCGCGCCATTGCCGGGAGCACAACCGCAAGCTGAGGGTGTTCTGGCTGGATGCCCACGCCGATTTCAACATTGCCGAAATCAGCCCGTCGGGCAATATCCACGGGATGCCGGTCGCGTGCCTGTGCGGCCTCGGGCCGCCGGAGCTGACCGGGATGAGCGGTGAGGTCCCCGCGATCACCGCGGGTGCCGTCCGGCAAATCGGCATCCGCTCGGTCGATCCCAACGAGAAGAAACTGGTCCACGAAGCGGGCCTCGAAATCTTCGACATGCGTTACATCGACGAGGTCGGGATGCGAAAGGTCATGCAGGAGGCGCTGGCGGGACTCGACGAAAACAGCCACCTGCACGTCAGCTTCGACGTCGATTTCCTGGATCCCTCGATTGCCCCGGCCGTGGGCACCACGGTGCCGGGCGGTCCCGGCTACCGCGAGGCGCAGTTGTGCATGGAGATGATCGCGGACAGCGGCTTGGCGGGCTCGCTCGACATCATGGAGCTGAACCCGGCGCTCGACGAGCGCAACCGCACCGCGGAACTGGTGGTCGATCTGGTGGAAAGCCTGTTCGGCAAATCCACCCTGATGCGCGCCTGAGCAAGGCATGTGACGCCGCACGCGCAGGCGCGTCAGGATGTGCCGCTGCGCGTCCCGCGGTGAGATGCGCGTCAACAATCGGCCGGCGGCCCCGTCAACAACTGTCACGCAGCCGCGTTGCAACCCCGTGCGAGCACGTCTCTTGCACCGCAGGCGTAAACCGCATTTCGCGGTCGCGCAGATTGCGCCTGGGGGAGGCGTCGTGGCAACAAACAGGGGACAACTTGGCATACTTGCGGCGCTTCCGGGCGCGCGCGCTTCGCTGCGCTGGTATGGCTGGCTGGCGATCGCACTGCTGCTGATCCCGGCGGTGCTGCTGGCCGCGCTCGCCCAAACCGGCGGCGAAATCTCGGCGGGCGTCAAGCTGGCGTTGCCGCTGGCCGTGGTCGGGCTGCTTGCACTGTGCGGCGCAGGGCTGCTGCTGGCGTTTACGCTCTCGGGATTGCACCGGCTCGCCGAACTGGCGCAACTGCTTTGCGAGCGCAGCCACGATCCGGTGTTCATCAAGGACGCGGAGCACCGCTACCGGTTCCTCAACGAGGCGGCGGCGGCGCTGTTCGGACGCCGCGCGACGGACGTGGTCGGCCGGCGCGACAGTGAACTGCAGCCCGGACCCGAAGCGCTCGCCTACGAAGAAAACGACCGAGTCTGCCTCGACCGCGACCTGCCGACCATGTTCCGCGAGCGGCAGAAGATGCCGGGCGGCGGCGAGCGCATCTTCCTGGTGTCCAAGTACCCGTTGCACGACGCGCGCGGCCGGATCAACGGGCTGATCGGGGCAGCGCGCAACATCACCGACGAACTGGAACTGCAGCGCACGGTTCGCCGGCGCGCCGACGAACAGCGCGCATGGTTCGACCTCAATCCGTTGCCGGTCGTGGTGTTTCCCAGTTCCAACCTGCGCATCCTGAAAGCCAACGCCGCAGCCGAGCAGTGCTATGGCCACAGTCGGCAGCGGCTGCTGCAGATGCGCGTGCCGGAGCTGTTCGCCGAGGCCGAGGCCGATCGTCTGCGTGCGTATCTGCGCGACGACGGGCGCCCCGTGCCGCCGGGCAGTGTCGCCTGGCGGCAGCGCCGAGCCAGCGGCGAGTTGTTCGAATCACTCACGGACATCGGCAACCTTCTGCACGAAGACATTCCCGCGCGGGTGATGATGGTGCGGGACGTTTCCACCGAAACCGCCATGAAGCAGGCCCTGAGCGACTGCGCCACGCGCTACGAGGACCTGGTGGAATCCGGGTTGTCGATGGTCTGGACGCACGACCTCGATGCGAACCTGCTGAAGGTCAACACCGCGATGGCAAACGCGCTCGGCTATGAACGCGACGACATGGTCGGGCGACCGCTCGCGGAGTTCGTCGCCGAAGAGGCGCAGGGAACGTGGCTGGATTACATGAACCGCATCCACAGCCTCAGGCGCGATGCCGGCGTGATGCATTTCGTGGCGCGCAACGGCGAGCGGCGGGTCTGGCAATACCAGTTCGTCTGCTACCCGGATGCCGAACCGACGCCGTACGTGGTCGGCATGGCCCAGGATGTGACGCTGCGACGCCGCCACGAGCTGCGCCTGCGCGACCAGAACCAGCGTGATGCGCTCACCGGCTGCCACACCCGCCGCTTTCTCGATGCGTTCGCGTTGCAGGCTGCGCACGACCAGACGTGGGGATGTGTGGTGGTCGATATCGACTACTTCCGGCAGTTGAACGCCAGCGAGGGACGCGCGCGCGGCGACGAGCTGCTGCGGGAAATGGCCCGGCTGCTCGACAACAGCTCGGGTTCCGGCGACTTCGTCGTGCGGTTGGGGGGCGACGAGTTCGCGGTGCTGATGCCGCAGGCGACCGGGAATACGGTGCGCGAACTGGCCGAGCGTCTGGGCGTGGCTTCGCGCGATGGCATGCCGGCGGTGTTTTCGCTGGGCTGGGCCGTGCGCGAGGAGGATGAGTCGCTGGAGTCGACGCTGCGACGCGCCGACAAGATGCTGTTGCGTTCCCGCCACCGGGAACAGGGACCGGGTTCAACGTGATCGCGTACGGCAGAGCGCCGCTCATCCCGACCCCGTCTCTTGCGGCGAGGTGTCGAGAAGAGATTGCGCGTGGGCGTGGCTACGCCTAGCATTACCGGTTTGCTCGCACGTACGGCGGGCGTGCGGAGTGTTCCGACGATGCGTAGCCACTATTGCGGTCTGATCAGCGAGGCCGAAGTCGGCGAGCGGGTGACCCTGTGCGGGTGGGCGGACGCGCGGCGCGACCACGGCGGCGTGGTGTTCCTCGACCTGCGCGACCACGAAGGCATCGTCCAGGTCGTGGCCGATCCCGACAACGCAGCGGTGTTCGCGATCGCGTCCAAAACCGGTTACGAGGATTGCCTGCGCGTAACGGGCACGGTGCGGGTGCGCTCGAACATCAACGAGAAGATCCCGACCGGCCGTTTCGAGGTCGTCGCCGAAACCATCGAGCTTCTCAACGCCGCGCGCGACCTGCCGTTCGCACTGCACGAAAACCCCAACGAGGAAATGCGGCTGAAGTACCGCTACCTCGACCTGCGCCGCCCGGAAATGCAGCGGCTGATCCGCACCCGCATCCATCTGGTGCGGGCATTGCGGCACTGGCTGGACGCGCGTGGTTTCCAGGACATCGAGACGCCCGTCCTTGCCAACGCAACGCCCGAGGGCGCGCGCGACTACCTGGTTCCGAGCCGCGTGCACCCGGGGCAGTTCTACGCGTTGCCGCAGTCGCCGCAGCAGTTCAAGCAGATCCTGATGATCGCCGGTTTCGACCGCTACTATCAGATCGCGCGTTGCTTTCGCGACGAGGACCTGCGCGCCGACCGCCAGCCGGAGTTCACCCAGCTCGACATGGAGTTCGCGTTCGTCGAGGAACGCGACGTGCAGGATTGCGTCGAGGCGATGATCTGCGAGGTGTTCCGTGAGGTCGCAGGCATCGAGCTCGTCGATCCTTTCCCGCGCATGACCTGGCAGGAGGCGATGACGCGCTACGGATCGGACAAGCCGGACCTGCGGATCGATCTCGAGCTGGTCGACCTCGCCGCCGCGGTGAAGCACCTCGAATTCAAGGTGTTTTCCGGGCCCGCCAACGATCCGGAGGGTCGCGTCGCGGCACTGCGGGTGCCGGGTGGCCACGACTTTTCACGCAAGCAGCTCGACGACCTGGCCGCCTACGCCGCGAAGTTTGGTGCCAGGGGCCTGGCATGGCTGAAGGTCGAAGACGCGGGACAAGGCCTCGCCGGCGTCCATTCGCCGGTCGCGAAGTTCTTGGACGACGCGACGCTCGCCGCGGTCTTGGAAAAGACCGGCGCGCAAAGCGGCGATGCGCTGCTGTTCGGTGCCGGCAAATGGAAAACCGTCAGCGGGTTCATGGGCGCGTTGCGGCTGAAGGTCGCGCGCGACCGCGGCCTCGTCGCGCAGGGCTGGAAGCCGCTGTGGGTCATCGACTTTCCGATGTTCGAATACGACGAGGCCGAGCAACGCTACTTCGCGCTGCACCACCCGTTCACCGCGCCCAAAGTCGATGACGCCGCGGCGCTCGCTGCCGATCCCGCGCACGCGGTGAGCCGCGGCTACGACATGGTGCTGAACGGCGCCGAGGTCGGCGGCGGTTCGATCCGCATCCATCGACCGGAAATGCAGGCCGCGGTGTTCCGGCTGCTCGGCATCAGCGACGAGCAGGCGCGCGCCAGGTTCGGTTTTCTGCTGGACGCGCTGAAGTGCGGCGCGCCGCCGCATGGCGGCATCGCTTTCGGCATCGACCGGCTCGCGATGCTGCTCGGCGGCACCGAGGCGATCCGCGACGTGATCGCATTCCCGAAAACCACCAGCGCGCAGGATCTCATGACCGGTGCGCCCGGCCCGATCGATCCGAAACAACTCGCCGAATTGCACCTGCAGGAGCGGGACCCGGGACCGGGGACCCGGAACCCGGATTGAAAAGCGTTTTGCCACGGATTGACACGGATAGCCACGGATCAAGACCAATCCGTGTTGATCCGTGTTTATCCGTGGCAAAAGGCCTTTGCGGTTCGATCCGGTCGCTGGGGCAAGACGGTCAGCGCTCGCGACGAGCCGCGTCGCCCCGTTAGAATCTGGCCCCTTCCCGATAGTCAACGGATTCCCCATGGGGCGTGGTCCTTCCATCGCCGGCCGCAAGAACGCGCAGGATGCCCGGCGCGGCCAGGTCTTCACCAAGCTCGTTCGCGAAATCACGGTCGCAGCGCGCATCGGCGGCGGCGACCCCGACGGCAATCCGCGGCTGCGCAGCGCGATCGACAAGGCGCTTGCCGCGTCGATGCCGAAGGACAATATCGACCGCGCGGTCAAGAAGGCGACCGGCGAACTGGAAGGCATCACTTACGAGGAAATGCACTTCGAGGGCTACGCGCCGGGCGGCGTCGCGGTGTTGGTCGAGTGCCTCACCGACAACCGGCAGCGCGCCATTTCCGATGTGCGTCACGCGTTCGCGAAATTCGGTGGCAACCTCGGCACCGACGGTTCGGTCGCTTACCTCTTCAACAAGATCGGCGTGTTGTCCTACGCCAACGGCGCGGACGAGCCCGGGTTGCTTGAAAGCAGGCTCACCGACGCCGCGATCGTGGCCGGCGCCGAAGACATCAAGGTATGGCCCGAGGACGGCCAGATCGACGTGATTACCGCGCCGGAAACCTTCGACAGCGTGCGGGACGCGATGGAAAAAGCAGGTCTCAAACCCGATCACGCCGAGGTGACGATGCGCGCGGAAGTCGATGTGCCGGTTGCGCCCGACCAGGCCCAAGCCGTGCAGGGATTGCTCGCCCGTCTGGAGGAACTCGACGACGTGCAGGCCGTGCATTCCAATGCGGATTTGCCGCAGTGAAACCGGGACCCGGGACCCGGGACCCGGGGCCGAGACGCTGGTGTGATCTTGCGAACTTCGGCATCGCTGTGCTTGCCGCAACCATTCAATCGCGATGAGAGCGCAACCTCCTGTTCTCCGTTCATCGATTTCGGGTCCCGCGTCCCGGGACCCGGGTCCCGGGCCTTTGCGCATCCTCGGCATCGATCCCGGCAGCCAGCGCACCGGCGTCGGTATCATCGAAACCGAGGCCACGGGCAGGTTGCACTGCGTGTTCCGCACGACGCTGGTCGTCGCGGGCGAGGAGACGTTTCCGTTGCGCCTGAAACGGATCTACGACGAGTTGGGCGACATCATCGACACGCACGCGCCGATTGAAGCCGCCATCGAACGCGTATTCATGGCCAAGAATGCCGACTCCGCGCTGAAGCTCGGGCAGGCCCGCGGCGCGGCGATCTGCGCGATGGTCGGGCGCGGGTTGCCGATCCGCGAGTACGCGCCCAACGCGATCAAGCAGGCGGTGGTGGGCCGCGGCCACGCGGGCAAGGAGCAGGTGCAGCACATGGTCGGAATCCTGTTGAATCTGCGCGGGCCGCTGCAGGCCGATGCCGCCGATGCGCTCGCCATCGCGATCACCCATGCTCACCTGCGCGCCAGCGAAGCGCGCACGGGCATTGCCGCGGCCGCGTGGGGACGCCGGCGATGACGTGCGTGGTTTGCGCTTCCCGGGTCCCGGGTCCCGGGTCCCCGGTCCCGGAGCTTCCGGCATGATCGGTCGCCTGCACGGCACCCTGGTCGTGAAACGTCCGCCGTGGATCGTGCTCGACGTGCACGGCGTCGGCTACGAGATGGAAGTGCCGATGTCCACGTTGTACGACCTGCCCGACGTCGGCAACGAAGTGACGCTGCTGACCCACTATGCGCACAAGGAAGACACGGTCGCGCTGTACGGTTTCCTCACCGAGGACGAACGCGTGCTGTTTCGCGACCTGCAAAAGGTCTCCGGCATCGGCGCGCGCATCGCGCTGGCCGTTCTCTCGGGCGTTTCGACCGCCGAATTCGCGCGGCTGGTGCAGGCGGGCAACATCGCCGCGCTGACCCGGGTGCCCGGCATCGGCAAGAAGACCGCCGAGCGGATCGTGGTCGAATTGCGCGACCGGATTTCCGGCGCGACGGCAGCGGTCGCGGCCGGCAGCACGCCGAAGCCGCGCGATGCCCGCGGCGAAGCCGAGGCGGCGTTGCAGCAACTTGGTTACAAGCCGGCCGAGGCGGCTCGGCTCGCCGCGGCCGTGGCCGCGGAGGGCGACGATGCCGAGGCGATCATCCGCAAGGCATTGCGCGCGGCGCTGGGCCGATGACCGATCACGCCACCCCCGCCACGGTCAACGCCTCCGGGACCGACGGCAGGAAGGCCCTGCACGTGATGGTGGTGGGCGCGATCGGCATCGTGTTCGGCGACCTCGGCACCAGTCCGCTGTACACCATGAGCGAGGCCTTCAGTGGCGAACACGGCATCGCTCCCGATCCATTCAACATCCTCGGTGTGCTGTCGCTGGTGCTGTGGACGTTGCTGATCGTGGTGGCGCTGAAATACATCACCTTCATCATGCGCGCCGACAACAACGGGGAAGGCGGCATCATGGCGATGATGGCGCTTGCCCAGCGCGCCACGCGCCAGTATCCGCGCACCCGCAAACTGGTGGTGCTGGCTGCGGTGCTCGGTGCCGCGCTGTTTTTCGGGGACGGCGTGATCACGCCATCGATCACGGTGCTCTCGGCGATCGAAGGGCTGGAAGTCGCGGCGCCGGCGCTGTCGCCCTGGGTCGTGTGGATCGCGGTGGTGGTGCTGGTGGTGGTGTTTCTGGTCCAGAAGCGTGGTACCGGCAAGGTCGGCAGCGTATTCGGGCCGGTGATGTGCATTTGGTTTGTCGCGATCGGTCTGGTCGGTGTCTACAACATCGTGCAACATCCCCAGGTATTGCGTGCGATCAATCCGTGGTACGGGTTCAACTTCTTCAGGCACCAAGGCGCCGACGGCTTCCTGGTGCTGGGCGCGGTGGTGTTGTGCGTGACCGGCGCCGAGGCGTTGTACGCCGACATGGGGCACTTCGGGCGCAAGCCGATCACGGTGGCGTGGTACGCGTTCGTGATGCCGGGCCTGATGCTGAACTATTTCGGACAGGGTGCTTTGCTGATCCACGATCCCGCAGCGGCCAAGAACCCGTTCTTCCTCGCGGTGCCCGAGTGGGGGCTGTTTCCGATGATCGCGCTGGCCACCGCCGCGGCGGTGATCGCCTCGCAGGCAGTGATCGCCGGCTCATTCTCGATCATGCGCCAGGCGATCCAGCTCGGGTTCCTGCCGCGGATGCCGGTCGTGCATACCTCCAACGAGGAGGTGGGGCAGATCTACCTGCCGTGGATCAACCGGATGTTGATGATCCTGGTGGTGCTGGTGGTGATCGGCTTCGGCTCGTCCAACGCGCTGGCCGGTGCGTACGGCATCGCGGTGACCGGCACCATGGTGATCGACACTGTGCTGTTCGTGATCGTGGCTTGGCGGATGTGGAAGTGGAATCCGGCGATCGTCGCCGCGCTCGGTCTGTTCTTCCTCACGATCGACCTGTCGTTCTTCGGCGCGAACACCCTGAAGATCCTGGACGGCGGCTGGTTCCCGTTGGTGCTGGGTCTTGCGGTCTTCACGATCCTGACCACCTGGCGGCGCGGACGCGAGCTGGTGTTGCGCCAGTTGAAGCACGGCGGTCTGGCGCTGGCGCCGTTCATCGCCAATCTCGCCGAGCATCCGCCGACGCGCGTGGAAGGAACCGCGATCTTCCTGGTCAGCGATCCCGACGCGGTCCCTCACGCGTTGCTGCACAACCTCAAGCACAACAAGGTGTTGCACCGGTGCAACGTGATCCTGAACGTGGAGACGCTGGAAATCCCCTATGCCAACCCCCACGAGCGCATCGAACTCGAGAATCTCGGTCACGACTTCCACAAGCTCACTCTGCGTTTCGGTTTCGCGGACGATCCGAATGTGCCGGCCGCCTTGCACGAGTGCTCCAGACGCGGCTTGGAGATCAAGATGATGGATACCACGTTCTTTCTGTCGAGAGAAACCATCGTCGCCACCGACCGCACCGGGATGGCGCTGTGGCGAGACAAGCTGTTTGCATTCATGGCGCGCAACGCGCTGCCGGCGACCGCATTCTTCAGCATCCCCGGCAATCGCCTGATCGAGCTGGGCGCGCAGGTGGA
>JBOHYT010000049.1:0-3813 GCA_050738055.1 Rhodanobacteraceae bacterium | reverse complement strand
GTGCGTAATCGCCCAAATCCTCGTATTCCTTGGCCAGCGCCATGTGCAGGCGTTCGCGCGCCTGGGGTTGGTCGCCATGCCGGTTCAGGAGGGCGCGGAGCTCGTCGATGTGGTTTTCCGGGGCGGTCTGCCGGCGCACCTTCGAACGCACGCTGTAGGCGTCCCAGAACGTCGGCTGGCATTCAACGCAGAGGTCGATCTCGCGCTCGGCGCCGGCCAGGTTCCCGGTGAACATCAACGAGGTCGCCAGGTTGTAGTGGGCGCGCGCGTCGCCGGGCCGCGCCGATGCCGCGTGGCGGTACACCTCGACGGCACGCTGGTGCGCGTTGTTCATGCTGTATACGGCGCTCAACATCTCCAGCGTGACGGGGTCGTCCGGCGACTGCTCGAGTACCTGGTCGGCGGCCGGCAGTGCGTTGCGCGAGAGTTGCGCGACGATGAGCGATTCGCCATGCATGGCGTGGAAATCGTGCGGTCGGGGCGACACCCGGCCGCTCGCCTGCAAGCGGGTTACCGCGTTCCAGAATTCCCGCAATTGGCGCATCGGGGCCGGGTCCGCGGCCGCGTGGTGGTGCCTCGCATGGATCGCGTCGAAGTCGATCGGAGGCAACTGGAAGGGTGGAAAACCCCCTTCGCGAACCAGACCGTCCGCGGTCTGTTTCGCCAGCAGGAACAGTACCCGCGCGCAGTCGGTGTGGAGGACCGACCCGCGTTCGGCTTCGGCGATCGCCGCAAGGTCGAACGTGCCGGCCTGGTGTACTTCGGCACGATACACGGCGTCTTGCCCGTGCGCGCAGCTCAAGGTCAATTCGAGCACCACCTCGTAGCGCTGCGCTGCGATCCGCTTGCTGCGGTTGCGCAGATGGAACCGCACGCGCAACCCGTCTTCCGCGCGGGTCGTGTTGCGCCACACGGCTGCGCCCGGAGATGCGTCGAACAACAGGTGCGTGGTATACGTGCGCAGCGGCCTGCCGCATGCGGGGATGCGCACGCTGTGGTCGACTGCGTCACTGGCCGAAGTCACCACCACTTGTCCCTCAGTCTGCGTAACCAGGACCTGCCCGCTCCTGATTGTTCTTGATGCTCAACGAGCACGAGTGCCAGCATCACCCCGAATGTCGTCATTCCGGGGGCCGCGCCGGCTTCATGGCGCGGCAACCCGGAATCCATTTTTTGGCGGGGAACCGCAAAGGCACTGGATTCCCGCTTGCGCGGGAATGACGGCATTTGAGCGTTGCTGACTTCTGGATGATCGCATCCAGCCGCCACGACAGATCAGAAGAACTTTACCCGGATCCCCGCGTAATAGCGCCGCTCGTTGATGTTCTCCGACCAGAACGCATCCGGATACTGCACGTATTCCGGATCGTACGAATCGGTCAGATTGGTGCCCTGGAAGACCAGCGAAACGTTCTTGTTGAGTTGGTATTCCACTGATGCGTCGAGGTAACCTTCCGGCTTGCTGTAGATGTTCAGGACATCGTTCATCGAACTGTCGGTGAAGTCGAAGACCTTGCTGTGCCAGTTGTACGCCAGACGTACCTGCAGCCCATACTTCTGATAGAACAGCACGGCGTTGTAGGTGTCGCTGGCGCCCGCTGCGCCGCTGTTGGTCGACGTAAGGTACGTGTAGTTGAGGTTGACCCCGAACCCGTTCCACCAGCCCGGCAATGAGGTGAACTGGGTACGAAACTCGGCCTCGAGCCCCTTGATGATCGACCCGCCGCCATTGACGATCGTCGACAACGGGCCGCTCCGGCGCACGACGCCGTCGGCATCCGGCAGCTGCACGCTTTCAGTCACATTTTCCGGGAACGATGACACGTCCATGAAGAACGCGCCGAGGTACGCAAGCGAGTGCGGCGTGAAATACCAGCCATACGACAGGTCGTAGTTCTTGGATCGGTAGGGCTGCAGGTGCGGATTGCCCGAAATCGCGTTTTCGAACAATTGGGCATTCTGCGGCAGCGACGGATCCTGGGGCGGGTTGCCGTTGGCCGAATAGAACACCTGCAGGCCCTGGCCCAGGTTGGCCAGGTCCTGTCGCGCCTGAGTTTTGTTGAAGGCGAAACGCAAAACCTGGTCCGGCGTCACGTTGAGCGCAAGGTTGACGGCCGGAAGCCACGATGTGTACTTGTCGATATTGACCTGCAGTCCCTGGTTGATGAGCACGCCGTTGAATGCGCCACCGTTGCCGATGTAGTCGTTCGAATTGGTGAGATACGAGCCGATATAGAGCGTCGTTCGGACACCGCGAATACCCACGTTGCCGTTCCACGGCAGGCTGCCGAGCTGACCGCTCAGGTTGAATTGCCCGTAGATCGATTCCACTTTCTCGTCCACCGCCCATGAAGCGGTCGGCGATGCGAAGAGCGCCGGTTTTCCCGTGGCTTCCGGAGCCACGGTCTCGAGGAAGGCGACGGGGTTATACATCACCGACGGGCTCACCACCGGGAAACCCTGCGGACCGATGCCGACGCCGCTGAAATGGATGGGGCTGAATCCGTTGAAATAAGTCAGCCATCCGGGGGGAAGCTGGGTCAACTGCTTGCGCGGGACCTCGGAAAAGCCGGTGCAGGCGTCGATCACGCGCGGATCGACGAAGCGGTAATAGGCATCGTAGGGCCCCGGGCCGAGCGGGTCCGCGCATCCGCCTTGCGGCGTGATCGGAGTCAAATAGTAGAACTGGTTGAATACGAACCGCTCCTTCTCGTACCGGGCGCCGAACTGGAACGAATCCAGCGGGCCATCGTCGAAGTGCAGCGTGCCGTCGCCGCGGAACACGTTCATGTTGGCGTTGATCTTGTTCGCTTGGGCGTACGCCGAGGTCAGCACCCATGTGGCCGGATTGCTCACATCCTCCATCACGTAATCGGATGGATATTTCCCGGTGTAATCCTGCAACACCGGCACGCCATTGGGAACGCCGTTCGGATTGTCGAAGCCGGACGTACCATCCGGAAGCGGCAGGACGCTTCCCTGGTTTGCATTCGAGTCTTCGCCGACCGTGGTGTAGGTACGCTTGGCGTTGCCATGCACCCAGCGCAGTTCACCGGTGAAAAACCCGCCGTTGTCGTAATCGAGCTGCAGGTTCGTGTTGAGCGAGGTGGTCGGGCCGTGTCCCAGCGTGGTGAACTGGGTCAACTGGTCGAACTTGTTGATGCCCCTGAGCAGCACGCCGTAAGGCGTGATGACGGGCTTGACCGGTCCCGGCTGCAGGTTCCCCGGGGTAGAATCGTCTTGCAGCTGGTAAAGAAACCCGGTGTCGGTTTCGTGCATATGGGTGTATGCGGCATCGGCAATCAGTTTGAGCGCGTCGTTGAACTTGAATTCGAAAGATCCATTGACGCCGGTGCGCTTGCGCTGGCTGGTCTCGGTTCCGATCAGCTTCGGATCCCATTGGTAGTAATAGTCGCGCGGGATCTTGTTGGGATCGAGGCTGTTGCCGATCACGCCGTCGCCGTTGAAATCGAAACCAACATCCTGTTCGGTCGTTTCCTCGCCGCCGCCGTACGCGGAAATCTGCGGATTGGCGTTTCGGATGATTTCATCGGAATACGACCCCGTCAGCATGGCACCCCACCGGTCGGTGCGGTAATTGACGAGGAAAGACCCTTCCTTGTTCAATTTTTTGGTCCGATCGCCCCAATCCCCCTGGCTGGTTCCGCTGAAAGTCCAGCCATCCTTGAAATCAAACGGACGATGGGTGCGCAGGTTGATGATGCCGCTGACGCCACCGGCGATGTTCGACGCCATGATCGACTTGATGACATCCGCGCCCGCAAACAGGGTCGGCGGAATGTCCACGAAGTC
>JBOHYT010000048.1:0-19963 GCA_050738055.1 Rhodanobacteraceae bacterium | reverse complement strand
GTCTACGAGTTGTGCACCGCACTGTGTCCAGCATCGCTGGCGATGCTGATCAGCACGGCGCTCGCGGTCAACGGCAGGCAGACGCATCCTCGCCGGCACGCGTATGTCTTCACCTGCTGCGTTCGCTAAACTTGGCCGGGCCCTGCACTGCGAATCGACCGCACCAGCATGCTGAGATGGAATCGCAGCCGATCACGCCATGCCACGACCGGTATCGTTTCCGACCCTCGCCAGCCTCACTCCCCCGCGGCTGAATATCACCACGCGAGCCCGGGTACTAGCCTATTTTGAGTTTAAGGTGCTGCCAATTTGTGAGCTGGCTACGATATCGCTATACCCCCCTTCGGAACGAAGGGCGGAGAGAAGCGAACGCGCGCGCAGCGCGACCGTGCAGCGTCGGGAGATGCCGGGTGTGAAACACCACCCCAACGCGTAGGGCGGGTCTTGACCCGCCGCCTGTTCTCGCCCGCTCCGGCCGACGGATGGCATGTGGCGGATGGCGGGTCAAGACCCGCCCTACAACGGCGGGTCAAGACGCGCCCTACGGCTGCATGAGACCCGCCCTACGCCAGCGCCCGCTGCGCGTGCGCCTTGATGGTCTTGACCATCGACGCGAGGCCGTTGGAGCGGGTGGGCGAGAGGTGCTTGCCGAGCCCGATCGCGTTGATGAACGCCGGATCGGTATCGAGGATCTCCCGCGCGCTGCGGCCGGAATAGACCCGCAGCAGCAGCGCGACCAACCCGGACACGATGGCGGAATCGCTGATCGCCCGCAGGTCGAGCCGCTGCGCGTCGCCGGACACCACGATCCAGACCTGCGACTGGCAACCATCGACCTTGTTGGCGTCGGTCATTTCGGATTCGGCCAGCGGCGGCAGTTTGCGGCCGAGGTCGATCAGGTACTGGTAGCGCCCCGTCCAGTCGTCGAAGAAGCCGAACTCCTCGATGATTTCCTGTTGGGCGTTCCGGGTGGCGGCTTCGTTCATGGGTTGGCGACTTTCCAGCGTGTTCCTTGCGGGCCGTCCTCGATGGCAACGCCCATCGCGGCGAGTTCATCGCGAATCGCGTCGGCGCGGGTGAAGTCGCGGTCGGCGCGCGCGGTGCGTCGCGCTTCGATCAGGTTTTCGACCGACGTGGCATCCACGCGATCCATGTGACGCTTGAACCATGCTTCATGGCCCTGTTGCAGCAGGCCGAGCAACGCGGCCGAGCCGAGCAGATCGGCCTTGGCATTGGCCAATTCGGCGCGCTCCGTGTCGCCGAGTGGTCTCGCCGATTTGTCGAGGATTTGCCGCGCCCGCGCGGCTTTCCGGTTGAGTGTGGCCAGCGCCTGTGGCGTATTGAGATCGTCCTCCAGGGCGGATTCCACGTCGGCGTCGCTGATCGCAGGTTCAACACTGTATTCGCCCAGATCGCGTAGCGTCCCGTACATCCGATCCAGCGTCGCAATGCTCTGCTCGATCAACGCATCCGACCAGTCCAGTGGCTGCCGGTAATGCGCGCTCAGCAGCGCATACCGGATCGCTTCGGGTGGATGTTGCTCGAGCAGGGCGTGCAGTTGCTTGACATTGCCGATCGACTTGCTCATTTTCGCGCCGCCAAAGGTCAGCATACCGTTGTGCAGCCAGTAGCGCGCGAAGGTCTTGCCGCCGTGCGCGCAAGTCGATTGCGCGATCTCGTTTTCGTGGTGCGGGAATACCAGGTCCACGCCGCCGGCGTGGATGTCGATGGTGTCGCCCAGGTGCGCCGCCGCCATCGCCGAGCATTCGATGTGCCAGCCCGGCCGTCCGCGCCCCCATGGGCTGTCCCAGCCCGGCAGTTCCGGCGTCGAGGGTTTCCACAATACAAAGTCGGCGGGGTTTCTCTTGTATGCCGCGACCTCGACGCGCGCTCCGGCGATCAGTTCATCGATGGAGCGACCCGAAAGCTTGCCGTAGTCGGCGAACTTCGCGACATCGAACAGCACATGGCCTTCGGCGGCATAGGCATGGCCGGATGCGATCAGGTTCTCGCACATCGCGAGGATCGGCGCGATGTGTCGGGTCGCCAGCGGTTCCACGTCGGGTGGCGCGACGCCGAGTTTCGCCATGTCCTCCCGATAGACCGCGGTGTACCGTTCGGCGATCGCGCTGATCGGTTGACGTGCCTCGGCGGCTGCCGCATTGATCTTGTCGTCGACGTCGGTGATGTTCCGCGCGTAGACGAGTCGGGGGTATTTCCGGCGCAGCACGCCCGCCAGCACGTCGAACACCACCGGGCCGCGCGCGTTGCCGATGTGCACGTAGCTGTAAACGGTGGGCCCGCACACGTACATCGTGACGCGCCCGGGGTCGGCGGGCTCGAAGCGCTCGACGCGGCGGGTCAGCGAGTTGTAGAGGCGCAGGGTCATCGTCTGGGTGCCGCGTCACAGAGTTGAAAATAATCAAGCAATTTTATCAGGTTGCATTCACAGCTTGAGCATGGATTCAGCATCCGGGTGGTCCAATGGGGCCAGTTTTCGCTGGGCCCGTGGATGCCATGGCCGCGGGGGAGTGCAACATGTCCAAGATGCTCATTGCGTCGTTCCTGCTCGGTTTTGCGGTCGCCGCAAATGCGCAAAATTATCCACCGCCGCCACCGCCACCACCTCCGCAATCGGCCCAGGCGGCGAATGTCCGCTATGGTTGGGCGGAAGTGTTGCGTGTGGACCCCGTGTATGCAGCGGTTGCCGGTCCGCCGCAGCAACAGTGCTATCCCGAGACCGTGACCCGCCAAGACGACAACCATACCGGTGGCACCGTGCTGGGCGCGATCGTGGGAGGCGTCCTGGGCAGCACGGTCGGGAAAGGCAACGGACGCACGGCGGCCACCGTGGCCGGTGCGGTGGCCGGTGGTGCGGTCGGCAACCGCGTCTCGGCGGCGCATGATCGCAGCAACACGACCCGGCAAACCGTCTGTCGACCCGTGGACAATTACGCGCCGCAGCAGCAGATCGTTGCGTACGACGTCGAGTACCGTTTCCGCGGCGATGTGTACATGTCGCGCCTGCCTTACGACCCGGGCGAGCGTTTGCGGGTCAGGATGACGGTCGCGCCGGCAGACTAGGTTCTTGGTGCGATCGTCCATGATCGCTGCATCATGGAGTGCGTGCCTACCTGGCGGTGGTTCGCTTTCGGGGGAGACCAGAACGGCCATCCTTGGCCTGACTTTTCACGAAGCTGTGCGATCGTCCGTGATCGCGGCTCCGGTCGAGTGTCCCGCAGCCGGCGCGATACGCGACCCATCGACACCAGAACGGCCATCCCTGGGCTGACTTTTCACAAAAGCTGCTTCGATCGGTGTGGTGGGCAGCTGCAGGCAGCTACAGGCGGTTGCAGAGACGCAAAAGGTGTGCGACGATTCGCGCTCGTTGCTTGGCCCACCCATGATGAAGCGCGATTCCATCCAGCCGGTCATCCTTACCAGCGCCCGCGCGGCAGCCGGGATGACTTCGCGCGCGCGCCGACCGGAACCCACAACTTCGGCCGGGTAGCCAGTCGCACGTTTTCCGCTGCATCGCTTTCGACGACACCCGGCCCATGCGCCGGGTTTTTTGTTATGGATATCAGCGCGTAACGATGCGTGCAACAGTCAAACCGTTATCCGGATTGGTGCTGAAGTTCAACGTAGTCACCTCGTCATTCCGGGGCTGCCCGCGCTGTTAGCGGGCAGAGCCCGGAAGTCATTCCCGCGAAAGCGGGAACCAGCTCTTCGCTCCGAAACGCAAGGAGCTGGATTCCGGGTTCCATCGCAGATGGAGCCGGCGATGGCCCCGGAATGACGAGGTCTCATGGGACAGTCCGCGTTCAATCGTGTTGAACATTGACGCTGATAGGGGCCGGACGTGCATGGCCGACTTTCCACAAGGGCATTCGAGCGTGACCATTCGCCATTTCATCACCACCCAGGACTGGAGTCGCGCCGAGATCGACGCGTTGCTGGAGAGCGCTGCCGCGTTCAAGCGCTCGCCCGTCGGCAAGCAGCTGGCGGGCAAGTCGATCGCGCTGCTGTTCTTCAATCCGTCGATGCGCACCCGCACCAGCTTCGAGCTGGGCGCGTTCCAGTTGGGTGGCCATGCGGTGGTGCTGTCCCCAGGGAAGGATGCGTGGCCGATCGAATTCGACGCCGGCGCCGTGATGGATGGCGAGGCCGAGGAGCACGTCGCCGAGGTTGCCCGGGTGTTGTCGCGCTACGTCGACCTGATCGCGGTGCGCGCGTTTCCGAAGTTCAGGACCTGGTCGGTGGACCGCGAAGACCGCGTGATCCGCGCCTTCGCGAATCATGCCAAGGTGCCGGTGATCAACATGGAAACCATCACCCACCCTTGCCAGGAACTCGCGCACGCGCTCGCGTTGAAGGAACACCTGGGCGAATTGCGTGGCAGAAAGTACGTGTTGACCTGGACGTACCACCCGAAACCGCTCAACACCGCGGTGGCCAATTCCGCACTGTTGATCGCGACGAGGATGGGCATGGATGTGACGTTGCTGTGCCCGACGCCGGAGTACGTGCTGGACGAGCGCTACATGGCTTTCGGCGAGCAGAATGCACGCGAGAACGGCGGATCGCTGCGGGTGTCGCACGACATCGAGGATGCCTACCGTGGCGCCGACGTGGTGTACGCCAAAAGTTGGGGCGCGATTCCCTACTTCGGTCGGTGGGAGGTGGAAAAGCCGATCCGGGACGCGCACAGACACTTCATCATCGACGAGGCCAAGATGGCGCTGACCAATCACGCACTGTTCAGCCATTGCCTGCCGCTGCGGCGCAACGTCAAGGCCACCGACGCGGTGATGGATGCTCCGTATTGCATCGCGATCGACGAAGCCGAGAACCGCCTGCACGTGCAGAAGGCGGTGATGGCCACACTGTCGGGACCCGGGACCCGGGACCCGGGACCCGTTCGAGATCGTCGCCTTGCGTGATTCGTCATTCGTATCGCTCGCTTTTGCGGCTGGAGGTGTCTTCGTGTCTCAACATGCAACCGTTTCGGGTCCCGGGTCCCGGGTCCCGAGTCCCGACTCCCCCGACATCGTCCTCGCCTTCTCGGGCGGCCTCGACACCAGCTTCTGCGTGCCGTACCTCAAGGAGCGCGGCTGGACCGTGCACACGGTATTTGCCGATACCGGCGGCGTGGGCGCGGAAGAGCGTGCCTGGATCGAATCGCGCGCGCGGGCGCTGGGTGTCGCCAGCCACGTCACGGTCGACGGCGGCCCGGCGTTGTGGGAACAATTCGTCAAGCCGTTCGTGTGGGCGGGGCAGGGCTATCAGGGCCAGTATCCGCTGCTGGTGTCCGACCGCTACCTCATCGTCGAGGCGGCAATCCAGCGCGCCACCGAACTCGGCTCGCGCGCGATCGCGCACGGTTGCACGGGCATGGGCAATGACCAGGTGCGCTTCGATCTGAGCGTGAAGGCGCTCGGCGATTTCGAAATCATCGCGCCTATCCGCGAGATCCAGAAGGAACACGCGGCGGTGCGGGCCTTCGAACAGGCGTACCTGAGGGAACGTGGTTTCGAGGTGCGCGCCAAGCAGCAGGCCTACACCATCAACGAAAACCTGCTGGGTGTGACGCTGTCGGGCGGCGAGATCGACCGCTGGCAGGCGCCGGGCGAAGGCGCACGCGGCTGGTGCAAGCCGCGCGCGGAATGGCCAGCGGAGACGCTGCGCGTCAAAATCGGATTTGCCGGCGGCGAGGCGAAAACGCTCGACGGGCAACGCATTGCCGGCCACATGTTGCTGGCCAGGTTGAACCAGACGTTCGCGCGGTACGGCGTGGGGCGCGGCCTTTACACCGGCGATACCACGATCGGCCTGAAGGGTCGCATCGTCTACGAGGCGCCCGGACTCGTTGCGCTGTTGACCGCGCACCGCGCATTGGAAGAAGCGGTCTTGAGCAAGCAGCAAAACCGCTTCAAGCCGGATGTTGCGCGCCAGTGGGTCGAGCTCGTCTATGAAGGTTTTTTCCACGATCCGTTGAAGGCCGATCTCGATGCCTTCCTGGCCTCGTCGCAGCGTTGCGTGGAAGGCGAGGTGACGCTGGAATCCACGGGCGGCAGCGTCGTTGCGGTCGAGGTGGATTCGAAGCACATCCTCAATGCCAAGGGTGCAACCTATGCGCAGGCCGCCGACTGGGGCGCGACCGAGGCGGAAGGCTTCATCAAGCTGTTCGGCATGAGTTCGACGCTGTGGGCCGAGGTGAACCGTCCGTGAGCCGGGAATCGGGAATCGGGAATCGGGAATCGTTGCTCGACAGCACGCTCGCTCACTTGCGCGCTCTGGTGTCGTTCGACACCCGCAACCCACCGCGCGCGATCGACGCCGGCGGCATCTTCGACTACCTGCGCGCGCAGTTGCTTGGTTTCGGGGTACGGGTCACCGATCATGGCGTGGGAGCGGTCAGCCTGTTCGCGGTGCGCGGCAATCCGAAAATCCTGTTCAACGTGCACCTGGACACGGTGCCGGATTCGCCACAATGGAGTGCGAGTCCGTTCGAATTGCGGGTTGCGGAGGACCGCGCAACCGGCCTTGGCGCCTGCGACATCAAGGGCGCCGCCGCCACTTTGCTGGCGGTCGCGAAGGCCTGCGACGGAGACATGGCGTTGCTGTTCACCAGCGACGAAGAGGGCGCCGACCCGCGCTGCGTGCGCGCGTTCCTTGATGCTGCGTCGAGTCCGGTCCCGGGTCCCGGGTCCCGGGTCCCGGCTTTCGAGTGCGTCCTCGTCGCCGAACCGACGGGTTGCCAGGCCGTGCTCGCGCACCGCGGCATCCAGTCGGTGTTGGCGCGATTCGATGGCCGGGCAGGGCATGCGTCGGCCGAGCAGAAGCCGACCGACAGCGCGCTGCACCAGGCGGTTCGCTGGGCCGATGCAGCGTTGGATCATGCCCAAACCCAATCGCGGCAAGTCTTTGGCGGGCTGCACGGGTTGCGCTTCAACCTCGGTCGCATCGAGGGCGGCATTAAGGCCAACGTGATTGCGCCTTCGGCAGAACTTCGTTTCGGGATGCGGCCGTTGCCGTCGATGGACATGGATCGGTTGCTGGAGCAACTGCGGACATTGGTGGAACCTGCACCGGCCGAATTCTGCGAAACCTTTCGCGGACCGCCGCTGCCAGCCGACACGCGCAACGCGGAAGCGCGCCAACGCGACGCGCACACACTTGCCGATGCACTGGACATTCCGGTGGGAGATACCGTGGATTTCTGGACCGAGGCCGCCCTGTTCTCGCAAGCCGGGTACACCAGTTTCGTGTACGGGCCCGGCGACATCGCGCAGGCGCACAGCGCCGATGAGTGGGTTTCGCTCGACCAGTTGCAACGCTATGCAGGGTCGATCCACCGGATCGTCGCGGAAGGCAAGGCATGAACGCACAGCACGCCACACGCCACACCATCGTGCGGCTGTTGTCCGCGATGGGCAGCGCGCGGGAAATCCAGCAATACCTCAAACGTTTTTCGCAGCTCGACGCGAAGCGCTTCGCGGTGGTCAAGGTCGGCGGCGCAATCCTGCGCGACGAGCTGGTTGATCTCGCCTCTTCGCTGACCTTCCTCCAGCAGGTCGGTCTGATCCCCGTGGTGGTGCACGGCGCGGGCCCGCAACTGGACCAGGAACTGGCCGCCGCCGGCATCGAAAAACGCAGCTTCAACGGTCTGCGGGTGACGCCGCCCGAGGCGCTCGGCATCGTGCGCCGGGTGTTCCACCAGCAGAACCTCGCGCTGGTCGACGCGCTGCACGCGATGGAAACCCGCGCAACCTCGGTGGTATCCGGCGTGTTCGTCGCAAGTTGTGTCGACCGCGAACATTGCGGTCTGGTGGGCAAGGTCGAACGCGTCGAACTTGCGCCAATCGAAGCCGCGCTGCGTGCCGATTCGATTCCCGTGATTGCCAGCCTCGGCGAAACCGGGGGAGGGCAGATCCTCAACATCAATGCCGACTTCGCGGCCAACGCGTTGGTGCGCGCGCTGCGGCCGTACAAGATCGTGTTCCTGACCGGCACCGGTGGTTTGCTCGGTCGCGATGGCGAGATGATCGACTCGATCAACCTTTCGAGCGAGTACGAACATCTCATGGCGCAGCCGTGGCTGGATGGCGGGATGCGGCTCAAGATCCGGCAGATTGCCGAACTTCTGGAAGCGCTCCCGATAGCATCGTCGGTTTCGATCACGCGTCCCGCGGAACTCGCCAAGGAACTGTTCACCCACAAGGGCTCCGGCACGCTGGTGCGTCGCGGCGAGAAGGTGCTGCGGTTCGAGTGCTGGGATGGTGTGGACCGCGAACGCCTGCGCGGGCTGATCGATTCCGGTTTCGCGCCGCGCAAGCTGGTGGACGACTATTTCGAGTGTGTGCGGCCACATCGCATCTACCTCAGCGAGAACTATCGCGCGGCCATGATCCTGACCGTGGAGAACGGCGTGCCGTATCTCGACAAGTTCGCGGTGCTGGAAGAGGCGCGTGGCGAAGGGCTGGGGCGCGCGGTTTGGCAGGTGATGCGGGCCGAGAACCCGCGCCTGTTCTGGCGGTCGCGGCACGGCAATCCTGTCAATGCTTTCTATCAAGAGGAATCGGAAGGTTGCATGAAGCAGCAGCGGTGGAACGTGTTCTGGTACGGACTCGATGGCGATTTTGCGGTGATCGCGGATTGCGTCGCGCACTGCGCGCGGCGCGCGCCGACCTTGCTGGAAGAGCCGCATTCGGTCGGGGCTGCCGGCGGACAGGTTGAATGCGCAAGGGTCACAAATTGAACCTGCAACGCAAGTCCGTCGGAATCGTGGGTGCGCGCGGCCATACCGGCGCGGAGCTGATCCGCCTGGTCGCCGCGCACCCGGCGCTGGAAATGCCTTTCGTGTCATCGCGCGAACTCGCTGGGCAACGCGTTGCGGATCACGTTGACGCGTATGCAGGCGATCTGCACTACGAGAGCCTCGATCCGCGAGCCGTGGCGGCGAAGCGATCCGATGTCGTGGTCTTGGCGCTGCCCAACGGCAACGCGGATCCGTTCGTGGAAGCGATCGATGATGCCATGCCCGAAACGATCATCGTCGATCTTTCCGCTGACCATCGATTCGATCCGGCCTGGTACTACGGTTTGCCGGAACTGAGCCACCAGCGAGGGCACGGAGCGCGTCGCATCAGCAACCCGGGTTGCTACGCGACGGCGATCGAACTGACGGTGGCGCCGCTGAAGGATCTGCTGGCCGCACCGCCCGTCTGTTTCGGTGTCTCGGGCTACTCGGGCGCCGGCACCACTCCGTCGGACAAGAACGACCCGGAAAAGCTTCGCGACAATTTGATGCCGTACGCGCTGACCGGCCACGGACACGAACGCGAAGCCGCATTCCAACTTGGAATCCCGGTGGAATTCATGCCGCATGTCGCACCGCATTTCCGCGGGCTCACCGTCACCAGCAATTTGTATCTCGCGCGCGCGCTCAAGCGCGAAGATGTCATGGCGCGCTTCCATGATGCCTATCGCGACGAACCGCTGGTGCGTGTCGTGGACGATCCACCGTGGGTCAGTCGCATCGCCGGCAAGCATCACGCCGAGGTCGGCGGGTTCGCGATGTCGGCGGACGGCCGACGCGTGGTGATCGTCACGACGCTGGACAATCTGCTGAAGGGTGCCGCCACGCAGGCGATGCAGAACATCAATTTGACGCTTGATCTCGATGAATTGGCTGGCATTCCGCTTGAAACCCCTCTCCCATTGGGAGAGGCGGCGCGCAGCGCCGAGCGCGTAGCGCAGACGTGAGGGTCCGCCATGCGTGCAACGTTTCGTAAAATCTCGAACCCTCATCCGGCGCTTCGCGCCACCTTCTCCCGCAGGGAGAAGGGAAAAGCAGGAGAACCCTTTAATGTCTGAGCCCTTGTGGCAAAAATCCGACAGCAAGATCGACACGCAGATTATGCGGTTCCTCGCCGGCGACGACGTCCTGCTGGATCGCGAGTTTTTCCTCCACGACATTCGCGCCAGCAAGGCGCATGTAGAGGGGCTGGCCAACATAGGGGTATTGGACGCCGACGAATGCGAGGCGTTGAGGCGCGAATTGGATGCACTGGCCGCGGACTTTCAGGACGGCACCTTTGTGCTGGACGAGCGCTTCGAGGACGGTCATTCCGCGATCGAAGCGCGTCTTACCGAGCGGCGCGGCGACATCGGGCGCAAGGTGCATACGGGTCGCAGCCGCAACGACCAGGTGTTGGTCGCGACACGCCTGTGGCTGAAGGAGAAACTGGCCACGCTGCATGCGCACTGCAAGGCAATCGCAAAGGTCTGTCTCGAACGCGCCGCGAAAGACCCATTGCCGATGCCGGGCTACACCCATCTGCAGCGCGCGGTGGTGTCGTCGACGGCGATGTGGTTTGCCGGCTACGCGGAGAGTTTCATCGACAACGCGCTGCGCGCGCGCGACACGTCGGCATGGATCGACGCGAATCCGCTCGGCACCGCGGCCGGCTATGGCGTGAATCTCGAACTGGATCGCGAGCACACCACGCGCGCGCTCGGTTTTGCACGGACCCAGATCAACCCGATTGCCACGCAGTTGTCGCGCGGCAAGTTCGAAATGGCCGCACTGGAAGCGATCGGCAGTGCATTGCTGGACGTGCGCCGCCTCGCCTGGGACTTGTCACTGTTCACGACCAGCGAGTTCGGATTCGTCAGCCTGCCGCCGGAATACACGACCGGATCCTCCATCATGCCCAACAAGCGCAACCCTGATGTGATCGAGTTGCTGCGGGCGAGTTATGCCAGCGTCGCCGCCGCCCGCACCGAGATCGAGCAACTGTTGTCGTTGCCATCGGGCTACCAGCGCGACCTGCAATTCAGCAAGGGCGGCATTTTTCACGGCGTGCATCGTGGCCTCGCCGCGTTGGAGCTGCTGCCGGACCTTCTGGCGCGGATGCAATGGAACGAAACCGCGATGCGCGCCGCGATCGAGCCCGCGATGTACGCCACGGATGTCGCGATCGAACAGGCGGCTGCCGGAGTCCCGTTCCGCGATGCCTACCACGTCGCCGCCGAAACCGCGGCATCGGCGGATCAGGGACGTACACCGGAGCAGAGCCTCGCCGCGCGCGTATCGCCCGGTGCTCACGGCGACTTGAGGCTGGATGAATTGCGCGCGCGATTGAAAGTCTTGTAGGAGCGCGCCATGCGCGCGTTGCCAAGTGCACATGTCTGCTCCTGGTTCGCGCTGAAGTTCAACAAACCACATCGTCATTCCGGGGCCGGCCGCGCTCTTGGCGACCGGAACCCGGAATCCAGCGTCTTCGGCTTTTTGCATCCTTCGGCACGATTAAAGTCACTGGATTCCGGGTTCCGTCTGCGATAAAGCCGCAGACGGCCCCGGAATGACGACATACTTGTTATGCTTTTCACGAGTCCCGAGAAACTCGCCGCATCCCCGGATCAAGTCCGGGGCAGGCTCTGCGGCTCGCCCTTTTCGGGCCATCGGCTGCGCCGATGTTCGCTTCGGCATGCCTGGATTGAGTCCAGGACAGGCTCTGCCTCCGCTGTCCGGGTTCCGTTTCCGCTGAAGCCCGGAACGGCTCCGCAAAGACGAAATGCTTGTTACGCTTTTCCCTGGTCCCTGGTCCCTGGTCCCTGGTCCCTGGTCCCTGGTCCCTGGTCCCGATTCCCGTCAAAACGACATGAAATACCCGCCGTTGACCGGGATATTGGCGCCAGTGATGAAGCCGGCGGCGTCGGCGGTGAGGAAGGCGACAGTGCGAGCGATTTCGGAGGGTTCGCCCAAGCGTCCGACCGGGATCTGCGCGACGATCTGTGCGCGGATGTCCTCCGGCACCTTCATCACCATGTCGGTCTTGCAGTAGCCGGGCGACACGCTGTTGACGGTCACGCCTTTCTTCGCGACTTCGCGCGCAAGCGCCATCGTGAAACCGTGCATGCCGGCCTTCGCGGCGGAGTAGTTGGTCTGTCCGAACTGGCCGGTCTGTCCGTTGACCGAGCTGATGTTGACGATGCGGCCGAAGCCGCGCCCGGTCATGCCTTCAACCGTATTGCGGCACATGTTGAACACGCCATCGAGATTGACGTGCATCAGGTCGGTCCATTGCGCTTCGCTCATTTTCTTGAGCGAGGTGTCGCGGGTGATGCCGGCGGCGTTCACCACGATGTCGACGCTGCCGTACGTTTTGGTGACGTGTTTCACCAAGGCGTCGCAATCATCGAAGTGCGCGACATCAGCCGGTGCGAACACGATGCTGCCATTGAATTCCCTGGTTTCCTCGCGGAAAGCGGCAAGCCGCTCCTGGCGGTTGCCGAGGTCGGCGGCGACGACCTGACGGCCGTCTTGTGCGAGTTGTTTGCAGATGGCGGTCCCCAGCCCGCCGATGCCGCCGGTGACGACGGCTACGCGCTTGGTCATGGATATCTCTCTGTTATTTATTGCGATCGTCCATGATCGCGGAGGTCAAGAACGGCCATCCATGGGCTGACTTTTCGCGAAGCTTGCGATCGTCCATGATCGTGGTGTTCAAAACAACGACGGTCTGACACTGCCGCCCCGGATGGATACACCCCGGACGGTATGCTCCGTGCTTGCCGTTTTCGTGCGGCCATGCGGCGCAGCGACATATGCTGCAGCGCAGCAACCGGAAGGATGGTACGAAGCGCGTGACAGGATTGTCAACGGTGCTTGCGCCGCGGTTTGTCTTCCCCGGAATCCGGTTCCGACGTCGGCTTTACGGCAGGAGTTGGGCCCGGATGCAGCGACTTCCACAGCTCGAGGTTGCGTTCGGTGACGTCGTTCAGCATCGACCATGGGGTCTGCCCGAGCAGGTTGTTCAACTGGTCACGGAACTTGTCCTGTTGCTCCAGGAACACCTTGAGGCTGTTTTCGAGGTAGCCGCCCACGAAGCCCTGCATGGCGTCGCCGTAAAAGCGGATGATTTGCGACAGAAGCGTGGTCGAAAAGATCGGCTGTCCGTGCTGCTCGTGCTCGGCGATGATCTGCAGCAGCACTGCGCGCGTCAGGTCCTCATTGGACTTGGCGTCGCGGACTTCGAATGATTCGCCGGAGAGCACGAGCTGCCGCACTTCTTCCAGCGTGATGTAACTCGACACGCAGGTATCGTACAGGCGGCGGTTGGGGTATTTCTTGATGACGCGCGGTGATGCCATGCCGCAAACTAGCACGGGATGCGGCAGCGCACCAGAGTTGTTGCGATCGTCCGTGATCGCCGTTCCGATTGGGCCGTGTTCCACGATGCGTGCTGCCTGCGCCAGGAACTTCAGAGCGGCCTTCCATGGCCTGACCATCCGCGAATGCGCGAGCATCCACGGTCGCCGTTTTCAGTGGCCGCTGGTGGTGGATGAGGGCCTTTCATTCGGGCCGCTCTCGCCGAGCGGCAGTACTACGTGGCCATGGGTCTCGTTGATCATTTCGGCCGCCGCGATGTAGATGCCGACGATGGCGGTGACGAGGCCGAGGTAGCCGCCGAGTACCGTCAGCGCATCGACCCGCAGCCAGCCCGCCAGCGCATAGGCCAACAGCGAAACGCACAGGCCCAGGGTGAACAGCATGCGCGCGACGCCATCCTTGCACGCGGCGATCCAGATGCAGAACGCAAGGAATGCCCACACCGCGTAGTACCAGCCGAGCCAGCCGGTCGACGGCAGGACGCTGGCGGCGCTGCCGTGCTGTGCCAAGCCGTTCACCCACCAGTACGCGGCGAATCCGAGGAACAGCACCGTGTCGAGGGTGTTGCCGCGCAGGCCGGAGATGATGCCTGCGATGGCCAGCACGCAGCCGCCCAGCACGATCATCAAGGGCGGCAACAGCGTGGCCGAGCTCGGGCCGAACCATTCCGCAGGCGTCATGCTGGCCAGCCACAGGGTGACGGCGAAGGCGCCGTATCCCAAGGCCGAAATGTTCACCGATTTGTTCATCCCGATCTCCAGTCGCACGCGCCCCTGTGAACGGCGGTTGGTTTCGACCGGCGCCTGAGCGTGTCTGGCTGATTATCGACATGCGATGTGTAGAAACGGTCACGAAGAGCTCGCACCGCGTCACCGTGAAGGCCAGCATTGACGGGATCAGCGACCGGCGGCCCTCGACTTCAGGAGCGGAACGACGTCGGGCTCGGCGGCATGCAGCACACGCGCGGGAACCGCGAATTCGATCCCGAGCTCGTCCCAGACATCGAGCATCGTGAGATTGATGCGCTGCTGGATTTCGACAAAGGTGTTGTAGGCGGGATCGAGCACGTAGTACACGAATTCGAAATCCAGGCCGTAGTCGCCGAAACCGGAGAGATAGCCGCGATCGAAGCGGGTCAGTTTTTCGTTCTCGATGATGCTGCGTACCCGCTCGACCGCCTGGGGCAGCTTGTCGCGAGGTGTGTCGAACGGCAGCCGGAAATGGAACACGATGCGGCGTTCCTGCCGCCGCGAATAGTTGTGGATCAAGTTTTTCAGCAGCACCGAATTGGAGATCGCCAGTTCCTCGCCGGACAGCGACTTGATCCGGGTGGACTTGATGCCGACCTTGGTCACCGTGCCCAGTTCTGTACCGAACATGATGAATTCGCCGACCTCGAACGGTTTGTCCAGACCGATCGCGATTGAGGAAAACAGGTCGGTCAGTACATTCTGCAGGGCCAGTGCCACCGCGATGCCGCCGACGCCCAGGCTCGCGACGAACGCGGTGATGTTGACGCCGCCCCCGGCAAGCAGTGCGAGCACCAAGGTGACCCACACCACGAACTGCGCGGCCCACGTGAGGATCCCGAGCATCACCGGGGCGGCCGGGCGCGCCTGGTCCGCACTGGCCGACTGACGCAACCACGACACCAGCAACGTGCTGGCCCAGAAGGCGACCTGGATGCCGACCAGCGCCCAGGTCGTGAGCTGCAGCGCGTGCTGGGCCCCCTTGATGGCGGTTGCCGTCCTGCCGAGGTGCAGGAATTCGAGCGCGACCGCGATCGCGATCAGCAACAGCAGCCAGCCGCGGGTGGCGCCAACCACCGCTGCCGCGACGGCAACGCTGCGCCGGTGCGTTCGCGTCGCAAGGTTGCCAAGCCGCGCGGCGAGAATCGTGGCCACACTGTGCGCGACGAGGTAGCCGAGCAGCGCGCCGCCCGCGGCGATCAGCCACGAAAGTGTGGAATTGCCGAGCCATTCGGTGTGGTACAGCCATGGTTCCATTGTCGGTTCATCGCCTCCGGTGGTGGTTGGCGCCCGCTCAGGTGGCGGGCTTGGAGCGCGGCGCTTCGCTGCCCGCGCTCTGCTGGAACACGCGCTTCATCACGAAATCCGCGGTGACCTCTTCGCCGCTCAGCAGCATTGCGGCGAGTTCGCCGCCGAGGATCTGCGGCGCGATCACGACGTCCGGCTGCACCAGTTTCACGCGCGAGAGATGATGTGCGTCGTTGACCGCCGCGACCGTGCGCGCCTTGCCGCCGAGTTCCTTGACCGCGAGCACCACGAAGGCGTTTTCCGAATCATCGTCGAGCATCGCCAGCACCGCTTGCGCCTTGTCCGCACCGGCCAGCCGCAGCACGTCGCCGTCGCTCGATTCGCCGACCACCATGTCGACGTTCTCGGGGAGCCCGGTCTCGGGTTCCTGCCGCAACACGCGGGTCACCGGCAGGCCGCGGCGCGCCAGTTCGCGCCAGGTGTTGAGCGCGAGCGGGGTATTGCCGATCACGATGAAATGATTTTCGCGTTTCATGCCGGTGCCTTTTCGATTGACGATGCGTGACAGGCTGCGCGTGACCAAGGGCGCGATCACCGCGGTCAGCGAGGTCGCGAATACCGCCACGCCCAACACGATGATGGAGACCACGAACAGCTTGCCCTCGGAGGTCTGCGGTGTGATGTCGCCGTAGCCGACGGTGCTCATCGTGACCATCGCGAAATAGAGCGCGGTGACCAGGTCGGTGATTTTCGGGTGGAACTCCGCTCCCAGGTAGTAGGCCCCCAGGGTTGCATACAACACCACCATCACCAACGAGGTCAGTGCAAACAGCGTGCTGGCTGCGAGGCTGGTGCGGTCGAACTGGCGCCAGGCGAACACCAGCAGCGCCAACAGCACCAGGAAATACGCAAACAACACGTGCGCGCGCGGATGATGGCCGAACAGCATGCTCACCGCGCCGGCGATGGCCAGCAGCAACGCCATCGTCCATGCCAGCCGCGAACGGAACAGCAGCCCCGCCCCCATGATCAGCATGCCGATCCCGATCAGCAGCGGTGGCAGCAGGCTGGGGTCGAGGCCCTGACCGCCGGCCAGCAGTTGCTGCATGATCGCTCGCCACTGACGGCCGAGGTCGGCCTGCAGCAGCCACAGGCCGCCCAGCGCCAGCAGCATCGCCATCGGCACGTGCGGAAACCAGTGCGGACCGCCGATGCGCTTGTGGAGCTGCTGGAGCCGGTTGCGCAGGAGGTTGGTCGGGCTGGGCAGCATGGTGATGTCGGATTGGATCGCGGTCCGGACGCGGGGTCGGCGTACGTCGAGGAGTCGGCACGATAGCAAGGGGCGCGCCCCCCGTCGAATCAATCGGCGGCCACGCGCAGCGACTCGCAGGGAGGCCGGTCGACGAATTCGCGTTGCACGTGTGCAAACAGCTCGCGCTGGCTGCCGAACGGCAACAGCTCGCGTGCGGAGGCGAACGTGAGCCAGCGAAACGCGGAATGTTCGCCATTGAGCCGCACTTTGCCGTCCGGGGCCACCATCGCGACGAATGCGGGCACGACTTCGATGCAGTCGTCGGCCGGGGCGTAAAACTGCTCGCAAAAGCTGGTCGCGTAAAGCCGTTCGGCCACCAGTCCGGTTTCCTCGAACAGCTCACGGCGCGCCGCCTGCGAGCCGGTTTCATCCACTTCGATGTGCCCGGCAGCGTAGGTCCACGCACCATGCAGGTATTCGCCGGCGCGCTGCAGCAGCAGCACCCGCTCGCCATCGGCGTCAGGCCGGATGGCGACGACCGAAACCATCGTGCAGCGTATCGCGGGTCCGGGCATGGGCAGGCGTGGCAGAACAGCCAACGGCCAGTGTGGGCGCAGGCGCGCGGAATTGCCAGTGACGGCTCGCCACGGACGACCATGCGTGCCGGGCATGACGATTGCCCCATGCAAGAGGTGCGGCGTCGGCGTAAAAAGGGAGGTTCTGTCAGCACGACGCGCACGCGGCGGTCGCGTGCGTGGGCTGGCGTCCAGTGAGGGGATGTCCATGAATCCGGTGATTTGGCGCAAGCTCGGGGTGGCACTGGCGTGCCTGTCGTTGACGTGCGTGGCGGGCGCGGAGCCGTCGTCGTCGGCGCCTGCTCCAGCCGCGACCGCCATGCTCGGTTTCACTTCCGCCGGAGCCGGGCAGGAACGTTCGCTCGAGCAGCGTTTCGATTCGCTGCTCGATGCATCCGAGATGCGCGCATGGCTCAAACAGTTGTCGTCGGAACCGAATCAGGTCGGATCGCCGCACGACAAGGCCAACGCCGAATGGCTGCTTGCGCAGTTCAAGCAGTGGGGCTGGGACGCGCACATCGAAACCTTCGACGTGCTGTATCCGACGCCGACACACGAGCTGGTGGAACTGGTTGCGCCGACACATTTCAAGGCGGCGCTGCACGAGCCGCCGGTCAACGGCGATCGCACCTCCGCGCTGCCGGGCGCGCTGCCGCCGTACAACGTCTATGGCGCGGATGGCGACGTCACCGGCGAGCTGGTGTATGTGAACTACGGGATGCCCGACGACTACGAGGAACTCGCGCGCCTCGGCGTGAGTGTCAAGGGCAAGATCGTGATCGTGCGTTACGGCGGAGGCTGGCGCGGTCTGAAACCGGAACTGGCCTACCAGCACGGGGCGATCGGATGCCTGATCTATTCCGACCCACGCAACGACGGCTATTTCCAGGGCGATCCGTATCCGAAAGGCGGCTGGCGTCCGCCCGAGGGCGTGCAGCGCGGTTCGGTGGCGAAGATGCAGTTGTATCCGGGGGATCCGACCACACCCGGCTACGGCTCGGTGCCGGGGGCCAAACACCTTCCACTCAAGGACGCCAAAACGCTGCTGAAGATCCCGGTGCTGCCGATTTCCTATGCCGACGCGACGCCGCTGCTGAAGGCGATGGGCGGCCCCGTGGCGCCGGAAAGCTGGCGCGGCGCGCTGCCGTTCACCTATCACGTCGGCGCGGGACCGGCCAAGGTTCACATGATCGTGAAGTCGAACTGGGATCTGAAACCCATCTATGACGTGATCGCCAAGTTGCCGGGTTCGACCGATGCGGATCAATGGGTATTGCGCGGCAACCACCACGACGGCTGGGTGTTCGGGGCGTTCGATCCGCTGGCCGGCACGGTCGCACTGATGGGTGAAGCCAAGACGATGGGCGCCTTGTACCGGCAGGGCTGGCGGCCGAAGCGCACGATCGTGTACGCGAGCTGGGATGGCGAGGAGCCGGGCTTGCTCGGTTCCACCGAATGGGCCGAGACCCATGCGAAAGAGTTGCAGCAGCATGCCGTGCTGTATGTCAACTCCGACACCAACGGGCGCGGGTTCCTGTTCGCGGGCGGCAGCCACTCGCTGCAACACCTCGTGAACCAGGTCGCCGCTGGCGTCACCGACCCGGAAACCAAGGCGAGCGTGCAGCAGCGCCAGCGGGCCTTCCTCGACGTGCACGCCGCCGGCAAAAACGCGAGCCCGATGCTCAAGGAATCGGCCAAGCTGGCAGGCAAGAATGGCGACATCCCGATTTCGCCGCTCGGTTCGGGTTCCGACTACAGCGCATTCCTCGAACACCTCGGGATCGCGACGCTGAATCTTGGCTTCGGAGGCGAGGACGAGTCGGACGGTGGCATTTATCACTCGCGCTATGACTCGTTCGACCACTTCATCCGCTTCGGCGATCCGACCTTCGAATACGAAGTCGCCTTGGCCAAGGTGGCCGGCCACATCGTGATGCGTACGGCGGATGCCGAGGTGCTGCCGATGCGCTTTGGCGACTTCAGCGCGACCCTGGATCGCTACGTCAAACAGTTGCACCAGGAAGCGGATCACGAACGCAAGGTTACCGAACAGCAGCACGAGCTGCTCGACGCCAGTGCCTACAAGCTGGCGGCGGATCCCGACCATCCGATTGCGCCGCCGGAGCGACTTTCGGACGTGCCCAAGATCGATTTCGCGCCGCTCGACACGGCGGCAAAGAAGTTGAAGGAAAGCTCGCAAGCCTATGAAAACGCGTACAACGCTCGGGCAGAAAATGGCCTCGACATCCCCGCCGGCCAATTGCGGCGGGTCAACGCACTGATGGGCACGCTGGAGCAGCGGCTGCTCGATGCGCAAGGACTTCCCGGCCGCCCGTGGTACCGGAACATGATCCAGGCGCCCGGCGAATTGACCGGCTATGCACCCAAGACCATCCCGGCGGTACACGAGGCGCTGGATGCGCGCGACTGGAAGCGTGCCGACCAGTATGCCGCGGTGACCGCCCAGGTGCTGGACAACTACCGCGCGCAGCTCGACAAGCTCACCGCGCTGTTGCAATAGGTCGCTGCGGGCGTTGCGAGCGACCAGCCGTGGCGCCACCCGGTCACCAGCAGCGCCACGATCACCGCGACGAGCAGGAGTTGTGTGAGGTGACGGGGCGGGCGCTATATGGCTGTCGCGCTATCAGTCTGCGAGGTATTCGCGGATCATCTCGCGGCCGCGATGGATGCGGCTCTTCACGGCAGCGCGGGACAGGCGCAGGGCGCCCGCCATCTCGGTGATGGAATACTCCTCGAAGTCGCGCAGCACGATCGCCTCGCGGTATTGGTCGGGCAGCGACTGGATCGCCGCCGCCAGGTCGATGCGCAACCCCGGGGTCGTGTAATAGGCGAAGATGCGGTCATCCTCGGCGGGCAGCTCGGTCTGGCCGCGCATCCGCCGCATCATGCGTCGGCACTCGCGGCGCACGATCGAGAACAGCCACGCCGAGTACGAACT
>JBOHYT010000047.1:0-5340 GCA_050738055.1 Rhodanobacteraceae bacterium | reverse complement strand
TACGCGATCCGCTGCTCCGGGAAGCCCTCTCGATGGATGCCGGGGAGGAGGCACGCCACAAGGTCGTGCTCGGCAAGCTCGCCGAAGCCTACGGCATCCCGCTGGTGCCGGAGCCGGAGTATGAGGCCCCGGTAGATCCCGAGTGGGGCTGGCTGGTGACCGGTTACAGCGAATGCATCGACAGCTTCTTCGGTTTCGGCTTGTTCGAATCGGCCAAGCGCACCGGTTATTTTCCTGACGAACTGGTGGAGACATTCGAGCCGGTGATCCAGGAGGAGGCGCGCCACATCCTTTTTTTCGCCAACTGGACGGCTTGGTATCGGCGGCAACTGCCCTGGTGGCGCCGGCCGCTGTTCAAGTTGAAGGTGATGCGGGTGTGGATGTTTTTGGTCTGGGAACGCATCGGTATCGCCAGGGGGCTGGACAGCAAGGGCGAGATGCAGGACGCCAATTTTGCCCTCAAGGGCCACGAGCAGCTCGGCCCCGGCCTCAAGCTGGGTGAGCTGCTGCGGCTGTGCCTGAGCGAAGACAAACGCAGGATGGCGGGCTACGACCCGCGCCTGCTGCGGCCGACATTCGTACCGCGCCTGGCGCGCCTGGCACGCATCTTCGTTCGGTGAGCCTCACCGACGTGATGCACGGCGGCGGTGCGATGCGCGGGGTTTGTTTCCGGGGAGTTGCCGTTTCAGTGGACCATAACCGCGGAGCCAAGCCGGCCAAGTGCTTCTTCCATTCCGGGCCATTTGGCTTCCTATCGGCGGAACAGCCGCTCGAACTCGGAACGCCTGACCGCGTCAGCCTGCAGCTTGCCAGCGTCAGGGTGCATCGCGTTGATGACCAGGATGGTTTCCTCCGGAACGATCGCCGAAGGAACCTCAAGGATCGCGCCCCGACGTGCGTCATACCATTTCGCGCCGAATTGGGCGGCAATCATGGACGCCGGCATCGCGTCCCACCCGACCGGCAGCCTGGAGACCGGTACGCGCTCACGTGCGCGCCATACGCCGGCAGGGATCGCGATGCGCACGACATGACGATCAAGGGGCAGCGAGCCGGAGCGAAGGTGTGCGGCCGTCTCAAGAACGGACATTGCGATCGTTGGCGCGGCGTAGACGACGAATTGGTTGGAGGCATTCCAGCGACCCGGATTCTGTGCAGCGCCCGCGCCGCTCAAATCATCCGCCGTACAGGTCATCGTTGTTGTGCCGATGCGCCAGGCGATGTGCGCCTTCGTCACAAGTAGGCGCCGCTACCGAAAGCTCCCACGAGCCGTTTGACAAGTTGACGCCCGGTCGGGGTGTCGAGAATATCCGCGGGATTGCGTCCATCGAGACTCGGCTGTGGAATCAGGATCCACTCGGCAAACCAGCGCGACACGTCGAAATCCTGTTGCTCCGGAGACAATACGCCCCTGACGGTAGCGAGGATTTCCCCGAGGTCGGCCACCGCATCGCCGTATCGGCCCGTCAGCGGCTCACCGTCAGCGACCTTCTTCTTGAACGTTGCCTCGGCGATACCCAGCAGTCGACTGAATTGACTCACGGATACGCCCATGTTTTTCCGCAGCGTCTCGGCAGTCTTCGCGGGCATCCCAGCGCGCTCTCGTTCGATGCGCGCGATCGGATCGACCATGGGCGGGCGAAACGCCGATTGTTCAATGAAGGCTGCGAAATTCGCGCTCATATCCATCTCGTGTTGTCGGATATAAATGGCTAATCTGTGGCTAATTATAGCTGCACATGAGCGGAAAACAATCCCGGCGGAGCGGGTTGAGATCCGAGCCAAGCCTATCAGCTTCGTGCAAAAAGCCACGTTCTTTCCCAAGCGGGTCAACGATAGATGCTGCCACCGGCCAACGCTTCCAGCAATTCCCGAATGGGTCAGGCGTTCTGCGGCGCGGTGGCTTGGACCTGCGCCATCAGACGCGGCGTGGTACGTGGAACGAGGACAAGTTCTCGGCCATCCGGATTCTGGCGCAGGTTCTGCGGACCACTCGGTTTCGCGCTGCCGATGCCCCGATGCAGGGTTGCCCCTGGTCGCAGCTACCCGGTTTCAAGACGCGTGCAGGTTCAAAGTCTGAACGACGGGCCTGCAGCAGGTGCTTGTGGGCAACGCGACCGGCTCAGATCGCCCTGAGGAGACAGTCGCGAAGGTCCGCTCTCAGGAGGACTGGTTGCATACGGACGTTTGAATGACCTGTCCCACACCCCCGCACTGCCCACTTCCGTACTTCCGGTGAGTAATCCGTTGCAGCGACCAAGGCTCCACCCCCTCAAGGCTGGAGCCTTCGGGAAGGGCGGTGTGGCCGATAGGCATGACGTTTCCGTCAACCGTTGGCGTTAACCGCCGTAGGCAATCCGGGTGCCAAACCAGGCGCTCTGCACCAGCAGCGCGCAGCTCAATACGTCCACCACCAGGCACGCCGCGATGAAGACGCCGCCGGCTGGGACCCATATCGCTGCAATCAGCTTGCCGAGCTGGACGCACCAGATCACCGTATTGCGTATCCCGTGTTCCGCCGCCAGGCGCACGTTGTTGCTGCCGGTTTCGGACAAGTGGATGTATTCCAGCAAGCCCGTCGTCAGTGCCAGGGCGCCGATCACCACGCCGATCGCCGTCATGCCCAGCGCAATGCCCCACCATGGATCCGGCCCGCGAACCAACGCCATGGCATCGAAGACCGGCATGCTGAGCCAGCACACCAGCGGGAAATGCACCAGCATGGGATGCAGAGGTAGCCCAAGGAAACGCCTCGGCCAAGCCATGCGCAGCGGTCCTGTGCGGAACACGAGGCCATCCTAGCCGATTTCCCCACGGGCGCCGGGACAGCGGCGCGAATGCTCTGCCCGCGAGAGGGCGCTCCGCCCGCCATCGGAATGCATCCAAGCCGGCATGCCGCACGTACCGGCAAGTATCGGTGCGGATCGTCATTCGGGTTGCTGTTGGACGGAATGCGGGATTCTCTCGAAATGTTTGTCGCAAGCTGGCTGCGCCGCGTCATCTTGCCGGGCAGCACTGCGAGGCCCGACGTAGCGGTACAATCGAAGCTTGTCAATGCAGCCCGCGCTCGGGAACTTCGCGCTGACGAACGGTCGTGCCCGAGGCGGCGAGAGCCGATGAGCCAGGCACCCGACTATGTCGATTTGTTCGAACAGGCGCCAGCCGGTTACATGCTGCTCGACGCGGCCGGGAACATCGAGACAATCAACCATACCGGCGCCGAGATGCTAGGTTGGGAACAGTCCTGGCTGACGGGTAAACCCTTCTCGCGATGGGTGGCGCAGAACGACAGACCACTGTTGCACGCCCACCTGCAGAGATTGCGCGGCAGCGAGCAGAGGAGCAGCCAGGAGTTACGCGTCAAAAACCGGCAAGGACGTTTCATCGATCTGCGGCTGACCAGCGTGGCCGCTGACGGCCGCTCCGGCACAGCGGGCAGTCGTACCCTCATGGTCGATATTTCCGGCGAGGAGCGCTCCGCGCGCAAATTGCGTCACCTGCAATCGTCATTGGAACACGTGGCGCGCCTGAATACCGCCGGCGAACTCGCCTCGAGCCTGGCCCACGAATTGAACCAGCCGCTCGGAACCGTCATGCTCAACTGCGAGGCCGCGCTGCGGCTGCTGAACGAGGATTCGCGTGAGAACTACGAGTTCGCCGAAGCGCTGGGACAGGCGATCGAGGCCGCCTCGTTCGCCAGCGAAGTAATTCGTCACCTGCGTGGGTTCCTGCGCAAAAATGGCGAATCGCACCAAGTCTGCACGCTGCCCACCTTGGTCAGGGATGTCACGACGCTGATTGCCATGGACGCCAGGGACAATGACGTCGAACTGCTGCTCGACATCGAAGGCAACCTGCCCGAGATCTGCGTCGATCCGGTGCAGATCGAGCAGGTGCTGATGAATCTTGCGCACAACAGCATCGAGGCCATGAGCCAAAGGGATGTCCGCAGTCCCAACAGGGTGGTGGTCAGGGTGCGCCGGGAACCGCCGAACCAGATCCTCGTGAGTGTGGAAGATACCGGCCCGGGCCTCGAGGGCGCCGGGTTCGATCGGATTTTCAGCCCGTTCTACACCACCAAGGATCACGGCATGGGCATGGGGCTGTCCATCAGCCGCGGCATCGTCCAGGCCCACGGTGGCCGGCTGTGGGCGGCGGCGACAGCGGGCGGCGGCGCCACCATGCATTTCACGTTGCCGGTGAACGAGGGTCCGGCGGATGCCGACTGAGCAGGTCATCCATGTGGTGGACGATGATCCACGCTTCCTGATGGCGCTGCAACGCAGCCTGCGCAGCACGGGCTTGCCGGTGAACCGCTATGTAAGCGGAAACGACTTTCTGCAGCGTTTCAAGCCGCATCAATACGGTTGCCTGATCACCGATCTGCGCATGCCCGGGATCGACGGGCTCGAATTGCAACAGTCTCTGCGTGAACGCCGGATACGGATACCGATCGTCTTCATCACCGGACACGGAGACGCGGCCACCGCGGTCACCGCGCTCAAGCATGGCGCCGTCGATTTCCTGGAAAAACCCTTCGGCGAAAAGCAGCTGCTGGCCAGCGTCCAGCAGGCTCTTGAAAAGGACGCACGCGACCGCGAACTGGCCGATGAGCGGCATGTCGTGATGGCGCGTTACGCCACCCTCAGCCCGCGTGAGCTTGAGGTTTTTGCCTTGGTGGTTTCGGATCGCCCGAACAAGGCCATCGCGCAAGCGCTCAAGATCAGCCCGCGCACCGTGGAACACCACCGCGAACACCTGATGCTGAAGATGCAGGCCAAATCCCACGCGGAACTGATCACCATGGCGGTGCTGTGCGGGGTGTACGAACTGCACTTGTGATGGGACGAGGGACGAAGCACGCATGGCCTCAGCGATTCCCGATCCGCCATCTCGGCCGCCTCAAGTCTGATTGCGCATTTCGGTATCGACTGACCGGCGTTCCGGTGTGCTCACTACCACGCTTGTCCTGACCGGCTTCCAATTCATGCGTCGATCGAGCCACCCGAGGTCGAACGGGCACCCGCTCTATCCGGTGGCGACCGTGACTTCGGCCGGTTGCAATCAGGCGCCTGAAGCGAGCACGCTCGAAGGCCGGTTGCGGCCGGGACCGGCCCTGCACCGTTGTTCACTTCCAGACACGTGATCGTGGTGGTCAGCACACCGGAATGGGTGGCCAGTTGGGCTGGAATACCCCTGATCCCCGTTCCATCGCTTGCTTGTCCCTGACGCATGGGTATTGCCACGCATAGACAGCTCCGCGCCGACGGCGGAGACTTGATCTGGATCAAATTCGGCCGCCATGCGCGGACCACAAGCCGTCATTGCCTGGCCCCTCAC
>JBOHYT010000046.1:0-2441 GCA_050738055.1 Rhodanobacteraceae bacterium | reverse complement strand
GTCGACGCCGTGGTCGCGCGCTATCACTTGCCGGGCATCGCGGTGGGCGTGATCGAGGACGGCAAGGTGGTTTACACACGCACCGACGGCAAGCGGCGGTCCGGAAAGCCCATCGATGCCGATACCTTGTTCAAGATCGCCTCCAACACCAAGGCCATGACGGTGACGACGCTGGCGCGGCTGGTGCAGGAAGGCAAGCTCAAGTGGACCGACCCAGTCACGCGGTACCTTCCGATGTTCCGCATGTACGACCCGTGGGTGACCAAGAACATGCAGGTGGGCGATCTCGTTTCGCACCACAGTGGCATGCGGGCCGGGGCCGGCGACCTGATGCTGTGGCCGGATCCCAACGACTTCACGCCCGCCGATGTCGTCCATGGCCTGCGTTACATCAAGCCGACCTACAGTTTTCGCGGTGGTTATTCCTATGACAATACCTTGTTTGTCGTGGCGGGCCAGGTCGCCGCCGCGGCGGGTGGGGCGCCGTACGCGGAACTGGTGCGCCGCGAGATCTTTCAGCCGCTCGGCATGACCCGTTGCCAGATCGGGGAATGGAACCGCGAGAAGGTTGGCAACGTTGCCGAACCGCACACGCGCCGCGACGGCCACAACATGGTGATCGATGCCGATGGCCGGATGGTCCACGCCGAGACTATGGACGCAGCGGGTGGGGTGCGGTGCAGCCTGCACGACATGTTGACCTGGGCGATGAACTGGCTGGCGCCGACGCCGCGGCAACTCCAGTGGCTGTCGGCCGCGCAACGCCGCGAGGAGTGGCAGATCTATACGCCGGTGCCGATTTCCAAACGGCAGATCGCGTGGAACGACACGCTGCTCTACGGCAACGGCCATGGCTGGTTCATCGGAGATGCCGATGGCCAGATGACCGTGTCCCATACTGGCGTGCTTTCCGGAATGTACTCCGCCGTGACGCTGCTGCCTTCCCTCAAGAGTGGCTTCGTGATCCTGATCAATGCGGATGCCGAAAACGCGATCGCGGTGCTGAGAGAGGTCTTGCTGAAACAGCTCGTTGCGCCTGGCACGGGGCGCTCCGTCGCGAGCTACGCCGACGAGCTGGCCCGCGAGGACAAGGCGAGGCGCCTCGCGCGCGTGCCGATCACCTCGGCACGCCAACCCGCGACGGCGCACGAGTTGATGGCGCAACTGGGTGTGTGGCGCGACCCGTGGTTCGGCGAGATACGCCTCTGCGAACGCGGCGATGCGGTGCGCTTTGCCTCGTTGAAGTCGCCCACACTGACCGGCGAGGTGATGCGTCTGGGCAAGCGTTACTTCGTGCATTGGGATCACGGTGACGCCGACGCATGGCTGGAGTTTCCCGCGCAGGCCGGCGGTGTCCTGCACATGGCCAAGGTCGATCCCGATGCCGATTTCAGTTACGACTACGAAGACCTTGCATTCAAGCGCGTGGGAGGTTGCCCGTGAAGTCGCGCAGAGCCGTAGGGCGGAACCCGCGTAGGGTGGAACCCGCGAAGCGGTTTCCACCTTTCGGTTTCCGCCGGATTCGCCCTCGGCGGAAGCGGCTGCGCCGATTCCGCCCTACCAAATTACCGTCAGCGGGTCGTGCATCATCTGCACAAGAAGGCGGAAGCGATGGATTAGACCCTCGTTCCGATCGCCGCATGAGAGCCGTAGGGCGGAACCCGCGAAGCGGTTTCCGCCGGATTCACCCTTGGCGGAAGCGGCTGCGCCGATTCCGCCCTACTTAATTTTGTTTCTTGTGAGCCTCAACGCCAGTCCAGTGCGCTCTTGCCATCGACAATCCAGATACGCGCCGTGGCGTCTGACCGCGGCTTTCGCCGCCGTCGTGTTGCTCGGCGCGTGCGCCCCGTTGCCGGTGCACAACCCGATCGCGACCTGGGTTCCCTCGCCGAATTACAACCAGCGGACCCCGTTCCTGATCGTCGTCCACTTCACCCAGGACCATTCGCTCCAGCAAGCCCTGCACGAGTTGCGCACCCGCAACCCCAGCGGCCCGGTGAGCGCGCATTACCTGATTGGCAAGGACGGCCAAATTTACCAATTGGTGGCCGACCTCGACCGGGCCTGGCAGGCCGGGAAGGGGCGCTGGGGGACGATCACCGACCTCAATTCGGCATCGCTGGGTATCGAGCTGGACAACAACGGCGACGAGCCGTTTCCGCCGGCGCAAATCGACAGCCTGCTGCGCCTGCTCACCGACCTGACGCACCGCTGGCACATCCCGCGCACGCAGATCATCGGCCACGAGGACCTGGCGCCGACCCGCCGAAGCGATCCCGGCCAGTATTTCCCGTGGCAGGAACTGGCCGACCATGGCTTCGGCCTGTGGCCACGCGGCAAGCTGGTGGACCCGCCGCCCGGCTTCGATCCGTGGCTGGCGATGGCGGCCATCGGCTATCCGCTCGGCAACCGCGAGGCGGCGGTACACGCTTTCCACAACC
>JBOHYT010000045.1:0-4777 GCA_050738055.1 Rhodanobacteraceae bacterium | reverse complement strand
GGCCTTCTTCGCCGCCGGTCGCTGCGCGGCATGGGTCGCCGCCTTGTGCGCAGGCTTGGCGGGCGGCTTCTTCACCGACTTCGCCTTGGTGGTCTTCGCTGCGTGGCTCGTTTTCCTGTCACCGCGTTTGGCGGCGCCGCGTTTCGTTTTTGCCATGTCCCTTGCACTCGAGAGTTGTGGAGATGCGACCGCGTGTTATAGCGTAGTCGACCCAGCCCGGCAACCGCCCACGGGCCGATCCGCCGGACTGCCCTGCTCCTCTTCGGCCGCACTGCCTTGACCCGCGTACTGCTGTTCCTGATCGCACTGTACAAGCGTTTTTTGAGCCCCATGCTCGGGGCACGCTGCCGCTTCTACCCGAGTTGCTCGACCTACGCCCGCATCGCGATCGCCCGTTTCGGTCCCTGGCGGGGCGGCTTGCTGGCGGCATGGCGTATCCTGCGCTGCCAGCCGCTTTGCGAAGGCGGCCTCGATCCCGTACCCGATCATTTCACGCTGCACCGCTGCCGTGACCACCGAGACTCCTGAATGAGCGACTGGTTGATCAAGCAAGCCGAACTCGTCAACGAAGGGCGCCGCTTCCAGGCCGACCTGCGTATCCGCGGCCAGCGGGTTGAGGCGATCGGCGAGGACCTGTCCGCGCGTCCCGGCGAGCACGTGTTCGATGCGTCGGGACTGTGGCTGCTGCCAGGGATGATCGACGATCACGTGCATTTCCGCGAGCCGGGCTACACGGCCAAGGCCGACATCGCTTCGGAATCGCGTGCGGCGGTCGCGGGCGGCGTCACCAGCTTCTTCGAGATGCCCAACACCAGGCCCGCCACGCTGACCCACGAATTGCTGGAGGAAAAGAACGCGATCGCATCGCGAACGTCGCTCGCCAACTACGCGTTCTACTTCGGCGCCAGCAACGACAACCTGGACGCCATCCGCGCGCTCGACCCGCGCACGGTGCCGGGCGTCAAGGTGTTCCTGTGCGAGTCGACCGGCAATCTGTGCGTCAGCGATCCCGCGGCGCTCGAAGGCGTGTTCCGCGATTCGCCGGTCACGGTGCTGGTGCACGCCGAGGACAGCCGCATCCTCCACGCCAACCTCGACCGCGCCAAGGCCGAATTCGGCGATGACATCCCGATGGCTTTGCATCCAGAGATTCGCTCGCGCGAGGCGTGCCTGGCATCAACGAAATGGGCGGTCGAAACCGCGCACCGCTTCGACACGCGCCTGCACGTACTGCACGTATCGACCGCCGACGAACTCGCGTTGTTCGAGCGCGGCCCCATCGCGGGCAAGCGCATCACCGCCGAAACCTGTGTGCATTTCCTGAGATTCAGCGACGCCGACTACGCGACCTTGGGCGGCAAGATCAAGTGCAATCCCGCGATCAAGGCGGCGTCCGATCGGGATGCGCTGACCGCGGCCTTGGCGGACACGCGCATCGACATCCTCGCGACCGATCACGCTCCGCATCTGCTCGAGGAAAAGTCGCGCCCCTACACACAGTGTCCGTCCGGCATCCCGCTGGTCCAGTACGCCCTGCAATCGGCGCTGGAACACGTGTTCGACGGCAAGCTCACGCTGGAGCGCATGGTCGAGGCGTACGCGCACGCGCCGGCGACGCTGTTCCGGGTCGTCGATCGGGGATTCCTGCGCGAAGGAGCGTTCGCCGACCTGGTGCTGGTCGATCCGGCCAGACCGCACGCCGTGCGCCGCGATGGGGTACTTTCCAAATGCGGCTGGTCGCCGTTCGAAGGCGACACCTTCCGCGCCAGCATTGCGGCGACCTTCGTCAACGGCAACCTCGCTGCACGCGACGGAAAAGTGCTGGACGTCGGATCCGGAATGCGCCTGGCGTTCGACCGGTAGATCACAAGCCTTTTAAAGCCAAAGCCTTTGACCACGGATTGACACGGATGCCCACGGATCAAAAAAGATCATCGGCGTTCATCCGCGGCAAAAATTCCGTAGGGCGGGTCTTGACCCGCCGTCATTACCCGCCGTCATCGACCATTGAATCGCGAAAAAACCAACGGCGGGTCAAGACCCGCCCTATTTTGATCCGCGTTTATCCATGTCAAAAATGCTCTTGATGTTTCGCCATGTCGCGACCAACTTCGGCCACCGCGTCGTGCGGATGCAGGCTTTCGTGGTGGGCGACGCGGATGTGGTAGCCGGTGAGCCGGGCATCGCCATCGAGCGCGACCCGGATCCGGCGCGCAGCGTCCTCGCAGAACATCGGGTTTTCGGCGTTCAATACCGCGAAGGCCTGTTCGTCCTCGCGCTTGACCGCGGTCTGCACGGGCGTCGCGACCGCGCGTTCGATCGTGTCGATCCATTCCACGATCGGCAATTCGAAGCCTTGCGCGAGCCGCACCCGGACCCGCGCGGTGCTGCGCTGCGCGTGCGGGGTCGCGGCCATCCCGCGTGTGCCCAGCCACTCGCGCACCGCCGGGTGCGACGGCAGCGTGGCCGCGAAATCCGCGTCGAAACGATGCTGGTTGGCCTGGCGTGACAACGCGAGCGACGCCGGGCAGGTCGAGGAATACTGTACTTCGCAGGCAAGTTCCAGCGCGAAACGGCCACCGACGAGGGTCGCCTCGATCGTCACGGGATACGATTTCCAGCCGGCGTTGGCACTGACCAGCGAGGGACGCTTCAGGAGGTGCCGGTATTCGATGCGCAGCCGCGCGCGCGACGACAGTCCGGCTTGCGAATCCAGCAGCGCGTGCAGCAGGCTGCACAACGACGACGGCGTGAGCGGTTGCGCGGCGAGTGTTTGTTCCAGCAACACGTACAGGCGCGACATGTGGATGCCGCGCGCACGATCATCGGCAAGGTCCACCGAGACATCGACCCGCGCCGGCGCGCTCAAGATCTCTCCGCCAGCGCCCGCGAAACGCATCGGCAGGTCGATGCCTTGCATGCCCACCCAATCCAGCGCGCCGCCCGCCGCCGATTCTGCCGCGCTGGCGACGTCGGGCAGCCGCATCTTTTCGCGATCGTCGATCATGGGGATACCTCGCGTCGGTCTGTTCCGCGCCAAGTGCGGGCCGCGCGCCAGGTTTTCAACAATGGATCCAGACCTGGCCGTGATATGCACAGCGCCGCCAGCGGATCGGCGGCGCGCACGGCGTGGCCCAGGCTGCCGAGGTCATGCTGCATGTCGATTTCCCGGAACAGGGTCAACCGTCCCGGCTGGACCGTCGCGTCGCCAAGCGCATCGCGCAACAAAAAGAGGTGGTCGCGCAGCGCGGCGCGTCGTGCGGGACCGTCGTTTTGCAGGGATTCGATGGTGAGCCCGTGGCGTGCCATCAGGTTCATCGGAAGCGCCGGGCGCCCACGCTCCGCCTCGGCCACCAGCGCGCGCGCGTCGGCAACGAGGTCGGCAGTGGTGGTGACCACCGCCGCACGTGCGCTGGAGACGCCGGACCCGAACCAGACGCGTGTTTCGAGCTCTGCGACCGCGCCGGCGAACGGCGCCGAGGCAGAGAGCTGCGCCGCGAAATCCGCGGAGGGCGGCGCTTCGACCCGCCGCAGCGCCGCATCCACCACCATGGTCCAGCAATCCAGGGGTACTTCCCGGATACGCGCATCGGCAAACAACGCCTGTGTCAGCGGATGCCGCGCGCCGCCCTCCGCCGAGCGTTGCAGTTCCTCGCGCCACCATCCGAGCTTGGCCATCGCGACCTGTGGCTCGCGGGCGCGCAGGACGTTCCGCCATTCCTGGATCAGCGCCGCGTTGGCGCCGTAGCGGATACGCTCGTCGCTCCGCAGGAACCACCACGCAAGCGTCCGCCGCGGATCGGCTTCCCTCCATGACGACAGGTAGCTCTCGAACGCGCCGCCGCTCACGCTTCGTCCAGCCAGCCGGAGAGCTGTTCGGCATCGATCGCGATGGCATCCGGTTTCCACATGCGCGGATCATCGCCGCCGAGATAGCCCCAGCCCGCCGCGACCGTGTACAGCCCGGCCGCACGGCCGGCCGCGATGTCACGCGGGTCATCGCCGACGAACACGCATTGCGCGGGGACGACGCCGGCCAGTTCGCAGGCGTATCGCACCGGCGCCGGATCCGGTTTGCGCTGCGGCAGGGTGTCGCCGCCGACCACCGCCGCGGGCCGCCGTTCGCAACCGACCGCGGCCAGCACCAGCGCCACCAAGTCACCGGCCTTGTTGCTTACCACGCCCCAAGGCACCCCGTGCGATTCGAGCCGCTGCAGCAAACGCTCGATGCCCGGAAACAGGTGCGTGTTGCGCATGCCGGTCTCGACGTACAGTTCCAGGAAGCGCGGCAGCACTTCGTCGATCGCAGCCTCCTCGTCGCCGAAGCCGCAGCGCAACACCGCGCGCGCACCGCGCGAGACGGTTTCGCGCACACTCGCGAATTCCGGCGGCGCGCTGCCGCGCTCGTGACAGAGCGCCACCAAGGCGTCGTACATGTCGCGCGCCGAATCCACCAGCGTCCCGTCCAGGTCGAAGAACACCCCCGCGAGGGGACGCGGCAACGGCTTCATGCAGCGGGTCGCGAGGCACAAACCAGGTAATTGACCGCGGTGTGCCGGGTCAACCACGCTTTTCTTGCCAGCGGGTTGTAGGCCATTCCGGAGATTTCATCGAGGGTCAGTCCCGCCCCGCGCAACAACGCCGCCAGCTCGGAGGGACGCAGGAACTGGCGGTAATCGTGGGTGCCGCGCGGCAACAGTCCGGCGACGTACTCGGCGCCGATGATGGCCGTGGCGAAGCTCAAGGGCGTGCGGTTCAGCGTGGACAGGAACAACTT
>JBOHYT010000044.1:0-7896 GCA_050738055.1 Rhodanobacteraceae bacterium | reverse complement strand
TGCGAGGGTTGACGTCATGGGACTGTCCGGATGGGAAGGGTCGTGCTGCAAACCGTGCGGATGTTTGCACAACCCTGCCGCGCTTGCACGGACCGCGTGATTCGGCCGGATTACATCTCAGGACGGTGCAGGATTTCCTCGAGCACGAACTTCGAGCCGAAGAACGCCAGCAACAAGATCGCCATCCCCGCAAGCGTCAGGTAGACCGCACGGCGGCCACGCCAGCCCCAGCGCCAGCGCCCGAACAGCAGCACACCGAAGATGATCCACGCGACCAGCGACAGGATCGCGGTGTGCGCCTGGTGCTGGGCGTGCAGGTTGTGCACGAACAGTACGCCGGAAAGCAGCGTCAGCGTCAGCAGCGCGAAACCCGCGCCGATCAGCTTGAACATCAGGGGTTCGGTCTGGGTGAGTGGCGGCAGCGTGTGCGCCCACGCGTTGAACTGGCGGGTGCGCAGCGCCCGTTCCTGGGTGGCAAGCAGCAATGCGAGCACCGCGGCGATCGCCAGCAGGCTGTAGGCCAGCAGCGCGATGATGACATGCAGGCCGATCTGCCAGTCGAGCGGAAACGGCGTAGTCGCCGGCGCCAGGAACTCGTCGATGGCAAGGAATATCCCGGCCAGCGGAAACAGGATGATGCCGAGCGCGGCGACCGGCCGCGCCACATTCACGATCAGGGTCAACGCCGCGATCACCGCCGAGACCAGCGACAGCGCCGCGTAGAAATGCAGGTCCACGGCGCCCCGGTGAATGCCGAACAACACCAGGAAATGCAGCAGCACCGCGATCGCGCCAGTGATGAGCGCCGCGCGTCGCGGAATCGTGCGGGTCGCGTTCAGCAGTGGCCGCGCCAGCCCGGCGGCCGCTGCGAAATACAGCGCAATCGCGAGGACCGCCAGCAATTCCATCGAGGTCGAGTGCATCGGCATCGGCGGAGTGTCGCATGTCGCCGGCCACGGGTTCCAGTGGCGAACACGCGCTTGGCCGGTGCCGACGCCCCGGCGTGAACGTGTATGGTGAGCCGCATCCGGACACTGATCCGGCGTTTCCATGTGCATGGAGGTCGGTGATGAGGATGCGTGTCGCGTGGTGGTTCGCGGTCGGTGTCGTTGCACTGGTGCTGGCGTTGCCGACGTGGGCGTCGGAGCCGCCGACCCAACCGGCCGATGCGTGCCTCGCGCATGCGCGCACATCGGTCGCCGCCATCGTCAAGGGCGACTTTCAGTCGGCCGGCAAGGACTTCGCTCCGGCGATCTCGAGCCAGTTTCCACCCGCGAAAATCGAGCAGGCTTGGGAAACGGTACAAAAGGCAGCCGGCAATTACCGCACGCATGGCGCTACCGTAACGCGTGAGCTGGATGGACGGGCCATGGTGGTTACGCCGGTGACCTTCGCGCGTGCGGACTGGGATTTCCTGTATGCCTGCGACGGTCACGGACGCATCACTACGGCGCGCCTGTTGCCGGCCGCGCAACTGGACGCCGCGGTTGCGGCGGAACGGAGAGCCGCGGAAGCCAAGATGTCGATCAAGGCGCATGTTCTGGCTGACGGCGCGCGTGTCGAACCTTTGTCCGTGCCTTCGCCATACGGGCCTTTGCGCGGCGCGTTGACCTTGCCTGTCGGCAACGGGCCTTTCCCCGCGGTGGTGCTGGTAGGAGGATCGGGGCCGAACGACCTCGACGAGTCCGTAGGAGGCAGCAAGCCGTTCCGTGACATCGCGAATGGGCTCGCAGCCGCCGGCATCGCCTCGCTGCGCTACGACAAGCGGCAGACCGATTATCCGTTCAAGATGGCCGCCAACGCGCATCTGACGGTGGATGAGGAAGAGACCGACGATGCACTGACCACTGCGCATCTGCTGGCGGAACAGAAAAAGGTCGATCCGCGCCGGGTGTTCGTGTTGGGTCACAGTGAAGGCGCGATGCTCGCGCCGCGCATTGCAAAACGTGATCCGCAATTGGCAGGCGTGGTCATGCTGGCGGCGCCGGCGCGGAAATTGCTGGCGGTGATGCGCGAGCAGACGCGCGAACAAGGTGCAAGGATGGGGTTGCCCGAGGCGAGCATCGAGGCATCCAAGAAGGCGCTCGCAGACGAGCAGGCGCTGCTCGACAAGGCCAGTCTGGCACATCCGCCGCAAGGAGAATTCGGGGGTGCGCCGCAGACCTGGTGGCTCAGCCTGCATGACTACGACCAGGTAGCGGTCGCGAAGTCACTTTCCGTGCCGATGCTGATCCTTCAAGGTGGCAGCGATTTCCAGGTCTCGCCGACGCAAGATTTCGGTGCGTGGAAAAAAGCGTTGGCCGCCAAGTCGAACGTGACGTTTCATCTGTATCCCGGTTTGAGCCATCTGTTTACGCCGGCCGGCGCGACCTTGACCACGGCCGACTACGAAAAGCCCGCGCATGTCGATCCCGCAGTCGTCCGCGACATTGCGAACTGGATCAAGGCACAACCTGCCACCCATCTCCATTAGTACCGAGGCGCTTCGCTTTTCTCCTCCCTCTTCAAGGGGGAGGCCGGAGGGGGATGGGGTGCAACACCCGCAGTCTTCGCGTACATCAAGCCCCACCAAGTCCCATCCCCACCCCACCCAAGCCCCGTCCCCACCCAAGCCCCATCCCCGTCAACCCCCCTTGAAGGGGAGGGCTTGTGATCGTTGAAGGAGGAGGGCTTGATCGATGCCGAGTCGTGATCATCCGCGGGTCGTAAACGCTTTTCTCCTCCCCCTTCAAGGGGGAGGCCGGGAGGGGGATGGGGTGCAACGGCAGAAATCTGCGCGTACATCAAGCCGCTCAACCCCATCCCCACCCAAACCCCTCGCACATCCATGTGCGGCCGCTCAGCGGCGCGCGAGCCAATGGCTCGCAGACGCGCCGCTTTGCCCCCTTGAAGGGGAGGGCTTCAAGGCGGGCTTCGATGCGGTGCGGCTGCACGGCCACGAGCCGCTACAATCGACAATTTCGGATTCCAGATTCCCGCCATGTTCGACAACCTCACCCAACGCCTGTCCACCACGGTCCAGCGCCTGACCGGGCGTGGAAGGCTGACCGAAGACAACATCCGCGAGGCGCTACGCGAAGTGCGCGTCGCGTTGCTCGAGGCGGACGTCGCGCTGCCAGTGGTGCAGGCGCTGATCGAACGCATCAAGGTACGCGCGGTCGGGCAGGAAGTGCTGAAGTCGTTGACGCCGGGGCAGGCGCTGATCAAGGTCGTGCGCGACGAGTTGACCGCGGTGATGGGGACGCAAAACGCCTCGCTCAACCTCGCCGCGACACCGCCGGCGGTGGTGCTGATGGCGGGCCTGCAGGGCGCGGGCAAGACCACCACCGTCGCCAAGCTCGCAAAACACCTGATCGAGCGCAGGAAGAAGGTGATGGTGGTGAGCGCCGACGTGTACCGCCCCGCCGCCATCGAGCAGTTGCAGACGCTTGCCGGACAGGTCGGTGCCGGGTTCGTGCCTTCACAGACCGGGCAAAAGCCGGTCGCGATCGTGAAGGCTGCCGTCGATGCCGCGAGGCGTGAAGTCGCCGACGTGCTGATCGTCGATACCGCCGGACGCACCTCGATCGATGAAGCGATGATGGCCGAGATCCAGGCGCTGCACGCGGTGCTCGATCCGGTCGAAACGCTGTTCGTGGTCGACTCGATGACCGGCCAGGACGCGGCCAACACCGCCAAGGTGTTCGCCGAGGCGTTGCCCTTGACCGGCGTGGTCCTGACCAAGGTCGATGGGGATGCGCGCGGCGGCGCGGCGCTTTCCGTTCGCTACGTCACCGGGCGGCCGATCAAGTTTTTGGGCGCCGGCGAGAAGACCGATGCGCTGGAACCGTTTTACCCCGAGCGCATGGCGACCCGCATTCTCGGCATGGGCGACGTGCTCTCCTTGGTCGAGGACGTGCAGCGCAAGACCGATGCCGACAAGGCTGCGAAACTCGCGGCCAAGGTCGCCAAGGGCAAGCGCTTCGATTTGAACGACATGAAGGACCAGCTCGACCAGATGCTCAACATGGGGGGACTTGCGGGCCTGATGGAAAAGCTGCCGGGCGTGTCGGGTTTGCCTGACAAGATCAAGTCGCAGGTCAATGACAAGGAAGTGAAAAAGATGATGGCGATCATCGACTCGATGACCAAAAAGGAACGCCGCCATCCCGACCTCCTCAAGGGCCCGCGGCGTGCGCGGGTGGCGCGCGGCTCCGGCACCCAGCCCGCCGACGTCAACCGCCTGCTGAAGCAATACACCCAGATGTCCAAGATGATGTCCAAGTTCGCGCGCAGCGGCATGAAGGGCCTGATGCGGCAGATGTCGGGATCGATGAGGGGGATGGGTGGCAGAGGGTTTCCCGGCTGAGACAACGGTCAAGCGTGCGCAAGGCGGGTCTTCGACCCGCCATCGAATCGCGAACGACTCACGCGGCGGGTCAAGACCCGCCCTACGCTCTGGCTTTTGCTCCCATTTCCGCTACAATTTCCGGTTTCCCCGCTCCGGGGCCACGAGCGACGGCTCGCGCCGTTTCTGTTGGAGTCGATAAAATCATGGTGAGGATTCGTCTTTCGCGCGCCGGCGCCAAGGGCAGGCCGTTTTACCACGTGGTGGTGACCGACCAGCGCAGTGCCCGTGACGGCCGCAACATCGAGCGTCTGGGTTATTTCAATCCGGGCGCCGCCGGCGAGCACGACAAACGTCTGGTGCTGGACGTCGAGAAGCTGAACGCGTGGGTTGCCAAGGGCGCGCAGGTTTCGGACAAGGTCGCGGCGCTGGCCAAGGAAGCGGGCAAGCAGCAGGTTGCCGCAGCCTGATGTGATGAACGACGAGCGGCGGGTGCTGCTCGGGCGCATCGTCGGCGTGCACGGTGTGCACGGCGCGGTGAAGCTGGAATCGTTCACCGAGCCTCGGCTGGCGATCTTCGACTACAAGCCCTGGTTGCTGGAACGCGAGCCGGGCCGTTTCGAGGAAATCGCCGAGGCACATGGACACGCGCAAGGCAAGGGCATCGTTGCGACGCTGGCTGGAGTCGGCGATCGAGACCGGGCGGCGGGACTGATCGGCGCAAATGTCTTGGTTCCGCGCAGCGCACTGCCAGAACCCGAGGCGGACGAGTTTTACCAGATGGATCTGGAAGGATTGCAGGTAGTGAATGAGGCTGGCGAGGATCTGGGACGGGTCAGCCACCTCATCGACAACGGCGCGCATGCCATGCTGGTGACGCGCGACGGAGCGGGCCGGGAAAGGCTGATTCCTTACGTGACGGACGTTTGCGTGAAGTCGGTCGATCTGGATGCAGGATGCATCACGGTCGACTGGAACAAAGACGATTGATCCAAGAACGATTGAGGCAGGGACGAACGTCATGCGTGTGGACGTCATCACCCTGTTTCCCGAATTCGTTGCGCAGTGTGCGGAGTTCGGGGTCATCGGGCGGGCGATCGAGCGCGGCTTGCTCGAAGTGGAAGCGTGGAATCCGCGCGACCACGCGGTCGGCGGTTATCGCCGGGTCGATGACAGCGTATGCGGCGGCGGCCCGGGCATGGTGATGATGATCGAGCCGTTGCGGCGAACGATCTCGGCAGCGCGGCAGGCGGCGAAGGAACACGGCCATCAACCGGCACCGGTGATTGCCTTGAGTCCGCAGGGAAAGCGGCTCGCGCAGGGAAAAGTGCGGGAATTGGCGGGATTGCCACGGATCATTCTGCTGTGCGGGCGCTACGAAGGAATCGACGAGCGTCTGATCGAACACGAGGTCGACGAGGAGTTGTCGATCGGCGACTATGTGCTGTCGGGCGGCGAGCTGGCCGCCGCGGTACTCATCGACGCGATCGGCAGGTTGCAGGAAGGCGCGTTGGGCGATGCGCAATCCGCTGCGCAGGATTCGTTTTCGGACGGCCTGCTGGATTGCCCGCACTATACGCGGCCGGTCAGCCACGAGTTTGGCGACGTGCCGGCGGTGTTGTTGTCGGGCGACCACGCTGCAATAGCCCGCTGGCGTCGCGCGCAATCGCTGGGTCGTACCTGGCTGAGACGGCCGGATTTGCTGGAAAAATTGACGTTGGGCGAAGACGACCAACGATTGCTGGAAGAATTCAAACAGGAACACAAGGGCAACACCCATGAACAAGATCATTGAACAATTCGAAGCCGCGCAGATGGGCCGCGAACTGCCGCCATTTGCCGCCGGCGACACCGTGGTCGTCAACGTCAAGGTCACCGAAGGCAACCGCGAGCGCGTGCAGGCGTTCGAGGGCGTGGTGATCGCGCGCCGCAACCGTGGCCTGCATTCCGCGTTCACCGTGCGCAAGATGTCGCACGGCACCGGTGTCGAGCGCGTGTTCCAGGCGCACAGCCCGGCGATCGATTCGATCGAGGTGAAGCGCAAGGGCAAGGTCCGCGGCGCCAAGCTGTATTTCCTGCGTGGGCTGGAAGGCAAGGCCGCGCGCATCAAGGAAGACATCGCCGCGCGCGGCAAGAGCGACGCTTCGCGCGTGAAGTAACGGCGCGCACGCCGTATCGTTTCCGCGAAAGCCGCACGGATCGTTCCGCGCGGCTTTTTGCTTTTGGCCCTCCCCTTCAAGGGGAGGGTAGGGAGGGGATGGGTTTCATGAGCGCAAGCCGACCCGATTCCTAGACTAGGGAAGCTCTGATTTTGCTCGCAGTCCGCGTTCGCGGGAACGACGTGAATCTGGATTGATCAGAGCTAGCCCTCCGCCTGAAAAGCGACGGGCACACGGGCGGAAGATGATCCTTGCGCGCCGGCGTATGCTGGAAGCCTTGCGCTTGTGGAGGACCACGATATGGCGACCGCGAATGCTGCCCGCGCGGGGACGTTCCGGATTGGCGGAGAACTTGAAATCCACCGTCTCGGGTTCGGCGCGATGCGCGTCACCGGTGCGGGCGTCTGGGGTGAACCCGCCGATCGCGCGACGTGCCTCGAAACCCTGCGGCGCGTGCCCGACCTCGGGATCAATTTCATCGACACCGCCGATGCCTATGGGCCGGCCGTTTCCGAACCAATGTTGCGCGAGGCGCTGCATCCCTACCCGGATGGTCTCGTGATCGCGACCAAGGGCGGCCAGATCCGCACCGGTCCGAACGAATGGCTCCCGCTGGGCCGCCCGGATTACCTGTTGCAGCAGGTCAAGATGAGCCTGCGCTGGCTCGGCGTCGAGCAGATCGCGTTGTGGCAACTGCACCGGATCGATCCGGACGTGCCGCGCGACGAACAGTTCGGTGCGATCAAGTCGATGCTGGACGAGGGCTTGATTCGCTTCGCCGGCTTGAGCGAAGTGAATGTCGAGGAAATCCGGGCTGCCGGGAAGGTGTTTCCGGTCGCCACCGCGCAAAACCGCTACAGCGCCACGTTCCGCCAATACGACGACGTGCTCGGGCATTGCGAATCCCGCGGCATCGGGTTCATCCCGTGGTATCCACTGTCCGGCGGTGCGCTGGCCAAGCCGGACTCACCACTGGTGCAAATCGCGAGGCGTCATCAGGCGAGTCCCACGCAGATCGCGATCGCATGGTTGTTGAAACGCAGTCCGGTGATGCTGCCGATCCCCGGCACCTCCAAGCGCGCGCATCTCGAGGAAAACGTCGCGGCCGCGGACATCGAATTGTCCGGCCAGGAATTCGCTGCGCTCGACGAACTCCCGCGGCGGCACGGCGCGGATTGAGCTCGCGTAGGTTGGGTTGAGCCCGTGCTCCACCCGGGCGAAACCCAACGGTTCGACACCGACAAGTTGGGGTTCGCAAAAAGCCGCTCACCCCAGCCTACGTCGCTCACAAGAAACGGAAATTAACCGATTGATAGTAAACGGGGATTTTTGTTCATTTTCGGACGTCTACCGGCGAGCCGGTCGGTTGGCGAAGCAAGCTCCCCTTGTAGCGCAAATCGTTTCTTTAGG
>JBOHYT010000043.1:0-9889 GCA_050738055.1 Rhodanobacteraceae bacterium | reverse complement strand
CCGGGTCGCGGCAGCGCGCCAATGCCAGGAATGGCGACAAACGGGAACTCCAGGCCCTTGCTGGAATGCATGGTCAACAACTTGACCGTGTCGCCGCTCGCAAACAGGTCGTGCTTGCCCGGGCCCTTGGCCTGGCTGCAGGGTATTCCTGCCTCTGCAAGTGTCTTCGCGAGCGTATCGCCTTCCCACTGGTTGCGGTAGATCACCGCAATCTCGTGCCACTGGCGCCCGTGCGCGTGCTCGTCCTGCACGGCCTCGGCGAGTAGTTGTGCTTCATTGCGTGCGTCGGCGGCGCGGGCAAGTTCCGGGGCCGGGCCGCGACGCCCAGCGCTTTCCGGCGCAATCAAGGGAATGCCGTCGTCGTCATCCGGGCGTTCGGTGAGCAGGTCATGTGCGAACGTTCGCGCGAGTGAGAGGATTTCGAGCGTGTTGCGGTAGTTGAGCCGCAGGATGGTGGTGCGGCCCTGTGCCTGCACGCCAAGACTCTTCCATGTGGTCCGGCGGCGTTCTGCGTGCCCGTAGATGTTTTGCGCATCGTCGTACAGGATCAGCAGCGAATTGGTCGTTGGATCGACCATCTGGACGATCAATTTGTACCAGTCTGGCTCGAAATCGTGGCCTTCGTCGATCAGCACCGCGCCGTAGTGGAAGCGCGGTATCTGCCCACGTTCCACCCCGGCAATCACGCGCTCCACCAGTTGGTCGAAATAATCGCTGGAGCCATTCTGCGGCAATTGCACGTGGTAGCTGACCAGCATCTGGCGGCACCACCGGTGAAAGTTGTAAACCTGAACCTTGTCTGCGATCCGGCACGACGCCATCACCCGTTCGAGACGCGCGGCGAGAGTCTTGTTGTAGCAGAGCACGAGGATCGGTTTGTGCAATGCGCGTGCAAGATGCGCTGCGCGGAAGCCGAGGATCATCGTCTTGCCGGAACCGGCAACGCCGTGGATGACGCGATGCTCGCTGCCCAGTGAACGGGCCAGCGACTCCTGCTGTTTGTCCATGACCTTGATGAGGTCCGGGATGGCCACGACGCGCGAGTCCGTTTCGGCACTGCTGAACAGTCCGAGCTGTCCGTTGCCCGGTTCGACCCGCAGCTCCGGAAACAGGTGCCAACGCACGCGGTCGATCTGCGGCAAGGTGAGCGCAACGGGGAACACTTGCGGGAACATGGCCCAGAGCCGTTCCTGGAAAGACTCGGCATCCACTCCCTCGTACATTTCGTCCCTGCAAATGACGAGGTGTCCGGGCACGACCTCACCAAGCCTGCCCTCGTCAAACTGCTTGCGCGTGACATTGGTGAACACGACTCCATAAGCCCATGGCATGGCCAGCTTGCCGGCATGGCGATGACCTTCCGGGTGGCGGAGCGCAGGATCGCGCTCGAGCACGATGCCTATTTCGAGCGCGCATGCCCGTGCCTGCAGCAGTGGATGGTTCTCCTTGACCAGCCCGCGTTGCGTGATCAGAGTGAACTGCGTTGTGTCCGCTTGCTGAATGCTCTCGGCCTTCCAGTCCTTGACCTCCAGTACGAGCATTCCGCGCCGCGGGTGGAGAATGGCGAAGTCGGGATGGCGCTGCTTCAACCCGATCGGCACGTCGTACCAGACCAGATAATCGTCCTCGAGCTTCTGTTCCAGACGCTCGGAAAGCCGTTTCTCACCGCCAGTCATCCGCGCAAGGCAGCTGCTGCGGGTGGGAATGAGTGACGCCATGTCTGTGCCCTTGGCCTGATCCGATGAAGGTTACCGCAAAGGCGCCGCCAGGCGTTGGCGGCCCACCAAGTCGTACGCGCTACGCGCGACGTGGACTTCCTGGCCGACGCCGACGACGCGGATCGGCTGCATGACGTCCTGCTTTCTCTGGGTTATCGCTGCGTCCATCGCAGTGAGGATGCCGCCAACTATCTGCGTGACGACGAACGGCTGGATCTGCTCTATGCCCATCGGCCCGCTGCACGGCGCTTGCTGGCTGAAGCCGCCGAGCGCGAGACCGTCATGGGGCCGCTGCGTGTGATCGGTGTCGAAGGCCTCATCGGATTGAAGTTGCAGGCGCTGGTCAACAATCCGTCCCGGCCGCGTGACCTTGCAGACATCCGGGAGCTGTTGCGCGTCCAGCGCGACCGGCTCAACATGGCGGAAGTGCGGGAGTATTTTGCATATTGGATCGCACAGAGATGCTGGATGGACTACTCGACGAAATCGCGGGTGAAAAACGTTGACGGGGTACACGCACCGCTGCCCAGGCGACGGGTACCTGATGTTGCCCGGACAGGCGAGGGTGATTTATCGGATTGGGTAGAGTTGATGGAAGTGGTGGAGATGCTTTGCCCGGTATGGCCGGATGCACCTGTCGGCAAGCCCGACGGCTATAGACTTTGAGTTTGACGTGGCGGACCCCATGGATGGTTCCGGCTCATTTGTGTTCATTTCGCCCGGATTTCTCTCTCTCCACTCGAGGTCATGGTATGGCGCATGTTGAACTGGAAGCAGGGCAGGTTACGGTGCGCCTGAATCCGCTGGATGAGGTGCTTTCGCTGCACGGCTCGCTGCACATGCGCTATCGCGACATCCAATCGGTCACCACCGATCCGGTGCCGCCGGCACTGTTTCGCGGGTTTCGCATCGGTACCAACGTGCCGGGCATCAAGGTGGCCGGCACCTTCTACAACGGCGATGGGGCGGTGTTCTATGACTTCCACGACCGGCTGCATTGCCTGACCTTCGAGCTTGCCCACGAAACGTATCAGCAGGTGGTGGTGCAGGTGGACAAGGACCAGGATCGCGATGCCTTGGCCCGGGGGATCACGCAGCGCTTGGCGATGCAGGCCGGTCGCTGACAGGTGGGCTCGGCAAACGGACAAGCTTGTCCGGCGCGCAAAGAGAAAGGTTTTCAGTGTGCGGGTAGGCCGGCTCAAGGCCGAAGGCTGGAGCCGGCAGATCAGGGATTGGCAGGAATGCCGGTCAGGAATGCCGGCTCCGTCGCCGCGCTCCTTGAGCCGGCCTACGCAACGACCGCTGGCGGTAACCAAGGTCTTTCGTCATTCCGGGGCGGCCTGCAGTTGCATCGCAGGACGAACCCGACTGCGGAGGCAGGATGCCGGAGCGAACATCGGCGCAGCCGATGGCCCGAAGGGCGAGCCGCAGGATGCGGCGAGTTTATCCAGCTCGTCGCCTCGAGTCGCAACGAGATGGAGTCCGGTTTCCATCGCCGATGCAGCCGGCGATGGTCCCGGAATGACGAAGCTTCACAGGACAATCCGCGTTCAATCGTGTTGGGACATCGACGCCAATCAGGCCAACTGATGTGATTCGTGAGTGCCATGACTTCACTGAACGACTTTGACGCAGGCAACCAGTGGCTCCGCCCGTCGCCACAACTGTGGCGCATGCGGTGCGCCCAGGGTCGCATCGTTGCCGCCATCGCGATTGTGGCCGCGGGCGTGGTGGTTGGCATCTTCACGCTGTGGTGGCTGGGGCTGGTTGCTGCAGCCATCGTCTGCTGCCTTGCGCTGTTCGCGCTGCGCGCCCTGCATCGCCGGGTCCACTCGTGGCAGTACGTCGAACGCGAAGGTGACCTCATGGTGCAACGTGGCCTGCTCGTGCGGCGCCTCTCCGTGGTTCCCTATGGCCGCATGCAGTTCGTGGATGTCGTGGCCGGACCGTTCGAGCGCTTTTTCGGTATCGCCACGCTCCACATGCACACGGCGGCGGCAGCAAGCGACGCCGTCATTCCCGGGCTGGACCGCGCGGAAGCGCAGCGACTGCGCGATGCGCTGAGCAGGCTCGGTGAGGCGCGCGCGGCGGGTCTATGAGGTCACGGGACGCCCCGACTGTCGATATCGATCCACACGCAACCACGCCGTGGCAGCGACTGCATCCCCTTTCGCCGGTGGTGCGCGCCGGCCGGCATTTGATTACGGTGGGTGTGATCATTCTCGCGGGCCTCGTGAGCAGTCAAAATCAGCATGGCGACCAGCGCTGGGACCTCATCGCTGTCGGTGTCGCGCTGGTACTTGGCGTGGTCACGTGGCTGGTGACGCGTTGGCGCCTGGTGGATGGCGTTTTGCACATCGAAAGCGGCATTCTCAACAGAAAGTCCAGTCGTTATCCGCTGAGCCGCGTGCAGGCCATCGACATCGCGCAGAGCGGTCTTGCGCGCGTACTGGGACTCGCCGAGCTGCGTCTGCGCATGGCAGGAAGCAGCGGCGGCAGCGGTCGCCTTGCGTGCCTCACGCTCGGCAACGCAACACGGCTTCGCAACGAACTTCTCGCCATCGCCCGCGCCGAGCGCGGCGAACTGGCTGCAACCGGGCAGGCTCCCGGATCTACCCCAACCGCAGCGCGTGGCACCGGTGGCGCAGAGGATCTGGGAACGGGTGAGCCGCTCGTGGTCACGGACACCGCCCGGCTGGTTGTTGGCACGCTCACCGCCGGCATGGGTCTGATTGCCGTAATCGTCCTCGCGGCGCTCATCGCCGGGCTCGCAACGTTTCCCGCGGCCGCGAAGGCCGTTGCAGCGGGTGGCATCTGGCCGATCTTCGGGTTTGCCGTCGGGCTGTGGCGACGCTTCAACGGCGATTACCGGCTCACCATTCACGCCACGGACGCGGGTTTTCAGCTGCGTTCGGGGCTGGTGCAAACGACATCGGAAACGATCAGTCGAGACCGCATCCAGCTCGTGCGCCTGCGCCAGCCGCTGTTGTGGCGACGCTTTGGCTGGTGCCGTGTCGAGGTGGAGCTTGCCGGCGCCAAGGTGAAGAAGGAAAATCGCGCGGAGGGTCGCGTATCGCGTCCGCTGCTCGCCGTGGGGCGCCTTGAAGTGGGCAGGGCGATTATCGCGGCGGTGGCACCGAAGGCCCCTGAATGTTCGCTGCCGCCGCCAAGACGCGCGTTCTGGAAGGCGCCCCTGAGCAAACACCTTCTCGCGATCGGCACCAATGATCGCTACGTCGTGTCCCGGCGTGGACGGCTTGGCGCAACCACGACGTGGGTGCCGCTTGCCAAGGTGCAGAGCATTCGCGCAACCGAAGGTCCCGTGCAGCGGCGCCTGGGTCTCACGACGTTGCATCTGGACGCGGCCGGTGTGCGGGCTTGCGCAACGCTGCAGGATCGCGATGCCGGCGAAGCGCTGGAACTGCTCGCGAGGCTGCCCGCGCAATGCGCAGTGTGCCGCAATGCGCGTGCGGCGGCGCGGCCGGCGGTCGTCAACCCGATCGAGAGGGATCGCTCGGGATTTGCCTGATGACGCGGCAGGGGTCGCCCGCGGCGAACACGCTGCCCGGAATGTCGCGCGTGACGACGCTGCCGGCTCCGATCACCGCGCGCGCGCCGATGCGGACGCCAGCCAGTATCAGCGCGCCGCCGCCGACCCAGACATCCGGCCCGATCGTCACGGGCTTTCCGAATTCCCGTTTGCGGCGCTCGCCGGCATCGAACGGATGCAGTGCGGTGAGGATCTGGACGGCTGGACCAAACAGCGTGTGCTCGCCGATCGCGACTTCGCACACGTCCAGGATGATGCAATTGAAGTTGAAGAACACCCGTTCACCGAGCCGTATGTTGGTGCCGTAATCGCAATGGAACGGTGGCTGCATCCAGACGCTCTCGCCGCCCGCGCCAAAGAGGTCGGCGAGGATGCGGCGGCGCTCCTTCCGATCGGATTCGCGGGTGGCGTTGAGTGCCCGGCACAATTCACGCGCGCGTTCGCGGGCGGCCACCAGCTCGGGATCGTGCGGGTCGTACGGTTTGCCCGCCAGCATCCGGTCGCGTTCGCTGGTCATGCGGGAAAAGGTGTCGGGACAATTTCTGACGTGGCGGTGGGGCATGGGCTGACGCGGTGGCGCTGGACGTGCTGATGGTGCGTTGAGGGCGTGGCGGGGATGCTGCTCGCATGGCCCGTCTCCCACGTTTCGATCTTCCTGGTATCCCGCAACACGTGGTGCAGCGGGGCAACAATCGGCTGCCGTGCTTTCTGGATGATGACGACCGCCAGCACTACCTGCAATGCCTGCTGGCGGCGCTGGGGCGTTTCGGATGCAAGTTGCACGCGTACGTCCTGATGGACAACCACGTGCATTTGCTGATTACGCCGGCAGAGACGGGTGCACTGTCGCGCCTGATGCACACGTTCGCGCGCAATTATGCGGGCTGGTTCAACGACCGCCACGACCGCTCCGGCACGCTCTGGGAGGGTCGCTACAAGGCGTGTGTGGTGGATTCAGGCCGCTATTTCCTGGCGTGCGGCCGGTACATCGAGCTCAATCCGGTACGCGCGTGGAAAGTGTGCCGCCCGGGTGATCACGCCTGGTCGAGTTGGCGCGGCCATGTCGGGGACGGCGTCGATCCGTTGCTGACGCCGCACCCGGAATACCTTGCTCTCGGTGCCGATCCAATTGTCCGCGCGTCAGCTTATCGGGCCCTGTTCGCCGAGGCACTCCCCGACGAGTTGGTCGGTGAAATTCGCCGCTACCTACGACAGCAGAAGGCATTGGGGACGGATCACTTCCGCGCTTGGGTGGAGGCGCGCACGGGACGATTCGCAGACGTGCGGCGCGCCGGGCGGCCGCCCAGACCACGGAATTGCGGAAATTGTCCCTGACACCATTTTGCAGGCATGAAAAAGCCCGCCGAAGCGGGCTTTTCCACAAAGCTGGAACCTGGGAAGGAGGCTTACGCCACCTGCACCTGATCCGCCTGCATGCCCTTCGGGCCCTTGACGGCGATGAAGGTGACCTTCTGGCCTTCCTGCAGCGACTTGAAGCCGTCGCCCTGGATGGCGCGGAAGTGGACGAACAAGTCGTCACCATTTTCCGGGGTGATGAAGCCGAAGCCCTTGGCATCGTTGAACCATTTGACTGTGCCGCTCTGTCGATCCGACATTACACGTGACCTTTTGAAACTGAGGATGAGTTACGGCATGGAGTGAGGCGAACTCGCCGTAAGGTATGCAGCGCATCCGTAGTGCCCCATGCGCTGCCGCGTCAGTATACCTGACTATTCGTCCGTGTGCGCGCGTCGGCTTTCGGCCCAAACGGGGTCGCAAAAACGAGCCGGAACGGCAAAGGTGCCCGGGGCAATTGCTGCGACCAGCGGTCGCCCGCCGCGTGCGCCCACGCCATACGCCACCCACGGGCCGGTCACACCCCGTGGCACCGGCCACGGCGACGAACCACAGGCTCAACATGCCCTTGTAAACGAGGTAACCGAAAAACGGGAGGATGACCTCCGATGGCCCGTGTCCAGCCCTTTGGCTGGCACCCGTTTTGCATGCCGATATTGATGCGTATCCCCACGTGGGGCGGCAAGGCCGCTTTGCTCATCGGGCTGCTGGCGGCGCTCGGGTTTTCGGTGCTGTTCGTCGCCGGTCGCGGCCTCGCGATCCTGGCGACCACCTGCGCGCTCGCCGGCGCCGCACTGGTTGCGGTGGTCGCGGCGGTGTTCGTGCGCACCGGCAGGTTTCTGCCGATGGGGGCACCGCTGCTGGTGTTGGCCGCGCTGCTGACGCTGTCGTTCGTTGTCCGCTTCACGCTCAACCAACGGCACGCACAACACTGGCGACGGCAACTGGAGAACGCGCGCCAAGTGACCATCGAGTCGATGGCGGCGGTCGCCGAAACCCGCGATCCCGAGACGGGCGGGCATATCAAGCGCACCCAGCATTACGTGCGCGCCGTTGCCAGGCAATTGCAGCGAAGCGGTAACTACCCGCAAATTCTGGACAAGGAATACATCGAGCTCCTGTTTCTGTCGGCGCCACTGCACGACATCGGCAAGGTGGGCGTGCCGGACCATATCCTGCTCAAGCCCGGCCCGCTGACGGACGACGAGCAGAAGATCATGCGGCGGCATGCGGAGTTTGGACGGCAGATCATCCAGAGCACGGCGCAACACATCGAAGGCGACAACTTCCTCGTGATCGCCGGCGAGATCGCTGCCACCCACCACGAAAAATGGGACGGGACCGGCTACCCGGAAGGATTGCGCGGCCAGGACGTCCCGCTGTCCGGCCGCATCATGGCGATCGCCGACATCTACGACGCGCTGATCAGCCGACGCTGCTACAAGGAACCTTTCTCGCATGAGCGCGCGACGTCGATCATGTGCGGCCTGTGCGGGACCACCTTCGATCCGGTAGTGCTGGCTGCGTTCCTTGCGATCGAACCAGAAATCCTGCAAATCGCCGCGCGCTTCCGCGACGGCGACGAAGACTCGAATCGAGAAGGAGAAGAAGGAGAAAAGGTGTCAGTGACCATTTCCGGCGTGGCGATGGGTCTGGGATGACGAGGCGCCGCCCGGCGTTCTGCGACTTGTCGTGCGGCGGGACAACTATCGGCTGCCGCGTTTCCCTGCCCACATGCCTCACTTCCTCGAGGCTCGCGCCGTAGGGCATTGCCGACACGTTTTTCAGGATGCGCCCGGGGAATCCGGGAACTGTGCCGATCGCGCGCCTTTGTGCGCGGGCGGAAAATCCGCGCTTTGGATGTGCGGACCGCCGGCATGCGTTCGATCGTGCGATGGATCGTGGTGGCAATGCTGCTATGGGCATCGGCGTTGCCGCACTTGGCGTGCGCGGCGCCACCGCCCGTGGAACTGGTCGATGTGTACCGGGGCGGCGTTGACCTGTCGCGCTATTGGGTCAGCGAGAAATTCGATGGCGTGCGTGGCTATTGGGATGGCCATCGGATGTTGACGCGTGGCGGTGTCGTGATCCCGGTTCCGGCATGGTTCACGAAAAACTGGCCGGCCACGCCCATGGATGGCGAGTTGTGGGCGGGGTACGGGCGGTTCGAACGGGCTTCCGCGATCGTGCGCACGGCCGACGCGGGTGACCCGGCGTGGCACGAGATCAGTTACCACGTTTTCGATTTGCCGGGGCACCGCGGCGACTTCGATGCGCGGGTTCCCGCGATCCGTGCGGTCGTGGCTGCGATCGGCGATCCGTGGGTGGTTGCGATCCGGCAGTTCCATGTCGCGAACGAAGCGGAGCTCCACGCCGCGCTCAGCCGCGTGCTCGACAAGGGCGGCGAGGGACTTGTGCTGCACCGCGGTGATGCGCCGTACCGGGCCGGTCGCGGCGTGGGTCTGCTCAAGTTGAAACCCTACGAAGATGCCGAAGCCCGGGTCGTCGCGATCAAGCCCGGCAGCGGCCGACTCGCGGGGCGGATGGGCTCGATCGAGGTACGAACGCCGAATGGGCGCAGCTTCGCGATCGGTTCGGGGTTCTCCGACGATGATCGCGTCCATCCGCCGCCGGTCGGATCGTGGGTGACCTATCGATTCAACGGCCTGACCGATCGCGGGTTGCCGCGCTTCGCGAGATTCCTGCGCAGGCGGCCGGGTGGACCTCCTGCCGAACCAGCGGCGGCAAATCAATGACCCGGACGCCAGTCGGGCTCGACCTTCTGAGCCATTCAACCGCCCCGTGCGGTGGTCGGTGCTCGTGAAGAACCAACGGTTTACGGAATTCGTTTCTCAAGAGCCAACCAACCGGCGCGCCGGTAGACGTCCGAAAGAAACGTACGGTGGCTACCGTGGAGAGCGGTAGGGCGGAACCCGCGAAGCGGTTTCCGCCGGATTCGCCCTTGGCGGAAGCGGCTACGCCGATTCCGCCCTACCAAACCACCGTCAGCGGGTCGTGGATCGTCTGCACAAGAAGGCGGAAGCGATGGGTTACACCCACCTTCCGATCGCCGCACGAGAAAAAAGCTATACATATCAGTTACTTATTTTTGTTTCTTGTGAGCCGTTCGCACTGAGTGTAGCGAAGCGAAGTCGAAGGGCAAATGGCAACGTTTTGAATCGCGGGCATCAACTTGGTCCGTGCCCTTCGGCAAAGCCCATCAACAAAGGCTTCGACAGGATCGGAACCTTCGGCGGTTCGCTAA
>JBOHYT010000042.1:0-7286 GCA_050738055.1 Rhodanobacteraceae bacterium | reverse complement strand
CACTAGCGGGCCTTGACCGCAAGCGGCGGCAACACGCGCTCGCAGTCGTCCGGCTTGATGCGTGCGGTGTCGAAATCGATGTGGCGGGTCTGCGCGACCCAGCGGGTGTGGTAGCGCCAATCCGGACTGAACAGGCTCCACGATTCGTCGTGGCCGGGGAAGCTGACGCCGGCCATGTCGATCAAGGACTCGAACGTGTCGGCGCTGAGCGTGCGTTTGCCGGCATTGGCACGCAACGCTGCGACCCGCTGCGGAAAATCTTTCGCGTACGAATCCGAATACCACACGAATGCCGGGATCTCGTATTCGGGAACCGTGCCGACGCCGTGGCCTTCCTTGTCGCAGGTCGGCGTCGGGAGCAATTCACCGTGATCGGATTCGAACCACAGCGCGGTCACGGCGCCGCTGCGTTTCAGCACTCCGATCACTTCGGCCAGCACGTGGTCGGAATACAGGATCGAATTGTCGTAGCTGTTGCGCGCCCGCTTGATGCGGGTGCCCTCGCCGGGCGGCGAAACCTGGGTCGGCTTCCAGTGCTCGAACGATTCCGGGTAGCGGTAGTCGTATTTCACGTGGCTGCCCATCATGTGCAGCACGATGAACAGGTCGTGGTTCGATGCGTGCATCGCGTCCTCGAGCGGCCGGACCAGGTCGCCATCGTAGCTGCCGGGCGCGGTCCACGACGCGTGGTTCAGCCATTCGACGTGCTCGGCCTCGTACGCGTACATCGACACCGGCGAATCGAATTCGCCGATCGCCTGCTGATTGGAAATCCAGTACGTCTCGTACCCGGCCTCGGCCATCGCGCGCAGGATCGAGGCCTCGTGCCAGGGCGCGTCCCATGCCATGTCGGGTTTGCGGCGGGTCAGGATCATCGGGATCGCGGCGATCGATTCCGGCCAGCTCGTGATGAAGCGCGTGATCGGCACCAGGTTTGCGAGCTTCGAGAGTTCCGGATTGGTCGCGCGGCCGTAGCCGAACAATTGCCAGTCCGCGCGCCGGCTGCTCTCGCCGATCACCAGCACATACACCTGGCGTCGGTGCAGCGGCGGTCCGACGCGGTGCGCGTGGAAGCGGAACGACTTGAACTGCAAGGCCTCACGGCGCATCCGGTCCCACTCGTGTCTATAGGTGACGACGCGCGGGATTACGCCGACGGGAAAGCCGTCCGCGATTTCGTTGCCGAATTGGTGCAATGGTGCCGAGGCGGACTCCGAAGCGCTCGCGCTTGCATGGGGCGCGCCAGCGTACGTAATGCCGAGCGGCACCAACAGCGCGACGATGCCCACGCACAGTGCGCCGATGCGAGCGGCGCCGCGCCAGGCCAGCCGCGCACGCCAGCTCCCCCACGCGGCGAGCAGCGCAAGCGCAAGGCCCGCGAGCAGCGCGGCCGCAAGTGGGACCAGCAGCCACCCGAAGTATTCGCGGCTCTCCAGCGGGTTGGTGGCGACGATCGTGGCGATGATCTGCGCCGAGGTCGGGTGGTGGTACTGTGCGATGTAATAGACCTCCAGTGGCGCCAGCAGCGCGAACGGCGCAAGCACCAGGCAGGCCAGCCACGGCACGCGCCCGAGCAGCGCGAACCAGATCGCGAGCATCGCCAGCGGCAGCACCAGCGCCGCAACCCAGATGCCGGGCGCCGTGTCGTATGCCAGCCATACCAGGTTCGGCAGCATCAGCAGCGCGACCAGCAGCGCGATCGTGACAAGCGCGAGCCAGCGGCGAAATGGTGTCAGGGACATTTTTCGTATGCGCGACTATAGGTACATTCACGATGTCAAGGCTACGGCCGTGGCGCATGGTAGTCGGTCAAAAATGTCCCTGACACCATTTCGCATCTCACCGCGGGCCGAGCAAACGCAGGTACGCATCGAAAATTTCGTTGCCGGCCACCAGCCAGATCCACATTCCCGCGGCGAGGAATGGCCCGAACGGAATCGGCACCGAGCGATCCTGTCCGCGCACGCGCAGCAACACGAGGCCGATGATGGCGCCCGACAGCGCGGCGAGGATGATCACCGGCAGCAGCGCGGTGTAACCCATCCACGCACCGGCCGCCGCGAACAGCTTGAAATCGCCGTAGCCCATGCCTTCCTTGCCGGTCGCGAACTTGAAGATCCAGTACACCGCCCACAGCGCGAGATAGCCCGCGGCCGCGCCAATCACCGCCTCGCGCAGCGGCACGAACAGCGGCACCAGCGCCAGCAGCAGGCCCAACCACATCAGCGGCAGCGTCATCGAATCGGGCAGCAGTTGGGTGCGGAAATCGATTCCCGCCGCCGCGACCAGCATCCACGTGAATACGAGCCCCGCCGCCGATTGCCACGCCAGACCGAACTTCCACACGACGACCGCGCTTGTAATGCCGCACAGGAGTTCGACCAGCGGATACTGGATCGAGATCGGCGCTGCGCAGTAGCGACAGCGGCCGCGCAGGGACAACCACGACAACAAGGGGATGTTGTCCCACGCCCTGAGCGGATGTTTGCAATGCGGGCAGTGCGAGCCCTTTCGCACCAGGTCGGGCGGCGCGACTTCGCCATCGGGTCCGAGCGCCAGCATCTCGCGCGCGTCGCGCCGCCAGAAATATTCCATCCGCGCCGGCAGGCGCAGGATCACCACGTTGAGGAAACTGCCGACGATCACGCCCAGCACGCCGCCGATGGCGATCCAGAAGGGGAGGGGCAATGCCTGAAATGGTGTCAGGGACATTTTTTACGCCAAGTGCGCTGATACCTGGTCATGCGCCATCCTCGCGGACCTGGCTGGCACCCACCGATCGAGCAAAAAATGTCCCTGACACCATTTCGCCGCGTCGCCGCTACGCGGCGCCGCAGGCGCTCGGGGATGCTGCCGTCACGTCAGCGTCGTAGGTTGGGCTGAGCAGCTCTTCGCGAAGCCCAACAGTGTTTCGCGCGAACGCGTTGGGCTTCATTGCATTCAGCCCAACCTGCCTGCTGCGCACGATCGTTTCGTCACCTCAGAACGTGCCCGCCAGCTTGAAGCGTCGCAGGTTGGGCTGAGCAGCTCTTCGCGAAGCCCAACGGTGTTTCGCGTGAACGCGTTGGGCTTCATTGCATTCAGTCCAACCTGCCTGCTGCGCACGATCGTTTCGTCACCTCAGAACGTGCCCGCCAGCTTGAAGATCGGCAGGTACAACGCGACCACCATGCCGCCGACCAGCACGCCGATGATCACCATGATCAGCGGTTCCAGCAAGGTCGAGAGCGTATCCACCGCGTTGCTGACCTCATCTTCGTAGAACTCGGCGACCTTGAACAACATCTTGTCGAGCGCGCCGGACTCCTCGCCGATCGACACCATCTGGGTGACCATGGTCGGAAACAGGTTGGTCTGGGCCATCGCCAGGTGCAACTGGTGGCCGACCGCGACGTCGTCGCGGACGTGCTTGATGGCCTGCCCGTACACCACGCTGCCGGTCGCGCCGGACACCGAGTCCAGCGCCTCGACCAGCGGCACGCCGGCGTGGAAGGTGACGCCGAGCGTCCGCGCGAAGCGCGCGATCGCCGACTGCCGGAGGATGTTGCCGATGATCGGTATCTTCAGCGACATCCGGTCGACCGTGTGCGCCATCTTCTCCGAGCGCTTGTAGGCCATGATGGTTCCCACGATCGCGATGATCACGACGGCCAGGAACGGCAGCCAGTAGTGCTGCATGAACTCCGACAACGACACCACCATCTGGGTGAACGCCGGCAGCGCGACACCCGCGCTCTTGAACACGTTCTGGAACACCGGCACCACGAACACCAGCAGGATCAGCATCACCGTGAACGCGACCACCATCACCATCGCCGGGTAGAACAGCGCCTTCTTGATCTTGCCCTTGATGGTCTCGATGCGCTCCTTGTAGGTCGCCACGGTATCCAGCACCGTGTCCAGCACGCCGGCCGATTCGCCCGCGCGCACCAGATTCCGGTACAGCTCGTCGAACTGCACCGGGTACTTGGCCATCGCCTCGTGGAGCGCCGAACCGCCTTCGATGTTTTGCTTGACATCGGTCAGCATGTTCTTGAAGCGCACGTTGCGCTGGCCGCCGGCGATGATTTCGAACGCCTGCACCATCGGCACGCCGGCCGCCATCATGGTCGCGATCTGGCGGCTGAAGATGGCCACGTCGCGCGGTTTCACGCGCGACCCCGCGGCGCCGAACAGGGGTTTGGGTTTTTCCTTGACCGTCTGCGGGTTCATGCCCTGCCGACGCAGCTCGGCCTTGACCAGGCTCGCGTTGCGCGACTGCATCTCGCCCTTCATCTTGACGCCGCGTTTGTCCAGCGCGACCCACTCGTACACGGTCAACTGCTTGACCGCGGCGCGGGCGGCGCCGACGTTGGCGGTGGTCTTGCTTGCAACGGTGGCTGTGGCCATGAGGGTTCCCCAACTGGTGCTGCTTTTACTCGTCGTTCCCGCGCAGGCGGGAGCCCGGTTTTCCATCATTCCCGCGCAGGCGGGACTGCAAAACAGGCCGTCAAATACGGGCCATCAAAAAATCTTGTCATTCCGGGGCCATCGCCGGCTTCATCGGCGATGGAACCCGGAATCCAGCTTGGGAGTTTTGCGCCGAGCATCAACATGGATTCCGGGTTCTGTCCGCGATGGAGCTGCAGGCAGCCCCGGAATGACGACGGGGTTTGTTACGCTTCCATGTCTCCCGATTCCCGTCTCCCGACTCCCGATTCCCGATTTCCGACTCCCGATTCCCGACTCCCGGCCTCAATCCTTGGTAACCCGGTTGATCTCCGCCAGGCTGGTGACGCCCTGTTTCACCTTCATCAGTGCCGATTGCCGCAGGTTGCGCACGCCTGCGCGGTGCGCCGCTTCGGCGATGTGCATGGCATTGCCCCCTTCCAGGATGGCCTTCTGGATTTCCTCGGTCATCGGCATCACTTCGTAGATGCCAACCCGTCCCTTGTAGCCTTCGTTGCACCCCGCGCAGCCTACCGCATCGTGGAGGGTCAGGCCACGGGCAATGTCGCCTTCGGTGAACCCTTCCGCCAGCAGCGCCGCCTTCGGCAGTTCCATGGGCTTCTTGCAGTCGTGCAACCGCCGCGCCAGGCGCTGCGCGATCACCAGCGACACCGACGAAGTCAGATTGTAGGGTGCGATGCCCATGTTCATCAGGCGCGTGATGGTCTGCGAGGCGTCGTTGGTGTGCAGCGTCGACAACACCATATGGCCGGTCTGCGCGGCCTTCACCGCGATCTCCGCGGTCTCGAGGTCGCGGATCTCGCCGACCATGATCACATCCGGGTCCTGACGCAGGAACGAACGCAGCGCCGCCGCAAAGGTCATGCCGCGTTTTTCGCTGTGCTGGACCTGGTTGATCCCCTCGACCCGGATTTCGACCGGGTCCTCGACGGTCGAGATGTTGCGCCCGACGGTATTGAGGATATTGAGCGCGGTGTACAGCGACACGGTCTTGCCCGAGCCCGTCGGCCCGGTCACCAGCACCATGCCGTAGGGCTTTTTGATGGCCTCGAGGAACATGTCCTTCTGGTCTTCCTCGTAGCCGAGTTTCTCGACGCCGAGCCTGGCCGCGGCGGCATCGAGGATGCGCAGCACGATCTTCTCGCCGCCCAGCGTCGGCAGCGTCGAGACGCGGAAATCGAAGGATTTCGTCTTGGACAGGTTGAGCTTCATGCGCCCGTCCTGCGGTACCCGGCGCTCGGCGATGTCCAGCCGTGCCATCACCTTGAGGCGCGAGGAAATGCGCGGCGCGAGCTTCAGCGGCGGCGAGGACACCGCCTTCAGCACGCCGTCCAGACGCACGCGAACGCGGTACTTGGTCTCGTAGGGTTCGAAGTGGATGTCCGAGGCGCCGCGTTTGATCGCGTCGAGCAGGATCTTGTTGACGTACTTCACCACCGGCGCGTCTTCCGCGCCGTTGGGATCGGCGACCGCGCCGTCCGAGCTGTCGTCGCCTTCGCCGATCGAGAGCCCGTCCAGCGCATCGAGGCTTTCCTGGTCGTCGCCGAGATTGATGCTCTGCGCGTTCTGCGCCTGCTCGATGGCGCGCTTCAACTGCTCGGGCTCGATCAGCACCGGCTCGATCGCGCAGTTGGTGTGGAACTTGATTTCCTCGAGCGCGCGCGGGTTGGCCGGGTCCTTCACGCCCACGAACAGCCGGTTGCCGCGCCGGAGCAGCGGCAGCGCGATGTGTTTTTCGACCAGGTCTTCGCTGAGTTCGCGTATCGGCAACTGGGTGACGTCGATCGCCGAGATGTCCAGCATCGGCACGCCGAATTCGGCCGACAGCGCCTGCGTCATGCGCATGCCATCCACCATGCCGTTCTCGACCAGCCAGGTCGTGACCGAGGCTTTCTGCTTCGCGGCATCGTCCACCGCGTTGCGCGCTTCGGTCTCGCTCAGCACGCCTTCCAGCGCCAGGCGCCGCGGAATACCGGTCAGCCCGGCCATGCTCGGTAGCGGGTTCAACTGTGTTGCCATAAAGCTGGTCCAAACCCCCAAAGCTGCTCCAAACCCCCGGATTGCAGGCCGAATGTAGCGTAAACACCGGCGTTTGGGCAGGCCGGGGCGAGAACCGCGTCCCAATTCGCCGTAATGGCATGCGCGATTCGTGCCAACAAACTCGGGACCCGGGAATCGGGAGAAGCGAGGCGTAGGGCGGGTCTTGACCCGCCGCACTGCCCACCATCGATAGACGGGAGACGGGATTCGGGCGCGAAACCCCGAACGTTCAATGTGCGGCAGCACCGGGCGCCCTCAATCTGCCGTCATTCCGGGGGGCGTCCGCAGCTTCATCGTGGACGCAACCCGACACCGGAGGCAGGATGCCGGAGCGAACATCGGCGCAGCCGATGGTCCGCAGGGCGAGCCGCAGGATGCGGCGAGTCTGTCCATCTTGATCCAACGAGGAATTCCCAAGACGTGCAGCCGCTTACGCTAAGATGCCGCGAACCCAAGGGGGAACCCGTGCTCAGCATCATCCTGCCGGCCAAGAACGAAGCCGCCGCGCTCGCCGAGCTGCTGCCGAAGCTCCGCGCGGCCCAGCCGGACGCGGAAATCATCGTCTCCGACGACGGCTCGACCGACGCGACCGCCACGCTTTGCGCCAAACATGGAGTGGTGCGCCTCGGCACGCCGTATTCCATGGGCAATGGCGCCGCGGTCAAGCGTGGTGCGCGCGCCGCGAAAGGCGACGTGCTGGTATTCATGGACGCCGATGGTCAGCACGACCCCGCCGACATCCCGCGCCTGCTGGCCAAACTCGACGAAGGCTACGACATGGTGGTGGGCGCCCGCGC
>JBOHYT010000041.1:0-3860 GCA_050738055.1 Rhodanobacteraceae bacterium | reverse complement strand
AACCATGCAACACCAGATGACCATCGTGTCGGCGTGCATCACCTTGTTCCTGGTCCTCGATGCGCCCGGAAACGTGCCGTTCTTCCTGTCGATCCTGAAGGACGTGCCGCCCAGGCGCCGACGCTGGGTCATGGTGCGCGAACTGCTGATCGCGCTGGGTGTGCTGGTCGCATTCCTGCTCGGCGGTCGCGAGTTGTTGTCGATCATGCAACTGCGGCAGGAGGCCATCAGCATCGGCGGCGGCGTCGTACTGTTCCTGATCGCGATCAAGATGGTGTTCCCGCCGAGCGACGGCGGCATCTTCGGGCCGGCGGGACCGGGCGAGCCCTTCATCGTGCCGCTGGCGATCCCCGGCGTTGCAGGCCCCTCCGCGATGGCGACACTGTTGCTGCTGACCAGTGCCCAGCCCGGCCGCGAAGTCGAATGGGGCTTGGCACTGCTGATCGCCTGGCTTGCGACGGCCGCGATCCTGCTGGGCTCCACCTGGTTGTTCAAGTTCCTGGGCGAAAGCGTGCTCGCAGCGGTGGAGCGCGTGATGGGCATGCTGCTGATCGCGTTGTCGGCGCAGATGATCCTGGACGGCGTCGAAGCCTATTTGCGGAGTGGATGAACGGAGGGACCATTCACATGAACGACATCAAGCATTCCGTGCGTCCGGCGACGGTGGACGCCCAGATCGCCCCGGCCGGCACCCTGGACGTGCTGTCGCGCAACGAGATCGCGCGGCTGCGCGACGCCACGGAGTCCGGGCTGCACGGCCTGTTGCGTTCGTGCGCGCTGGCGGTACTGACTTCCGGCACGATGCAGGACAACGCCCGCGCGATGCTCGACCAGTACCCGGATTTCGACATCCAGGTGCTGCAGCAGGACCGTGGCGTGAAACTCGACCTCAAAAATGCACCCGCGCAGGCGTTCGTCGACGGCAAGATCATCCGCGGCACCAATGACCTGCTGTTCGCGGTGGTGCGCGACATCGTCTACGTGTCGACGCAGATCGAAGCCGGGCAGTTCGACCTCGCCGATTCGTCGGGCATCACCCATGCGGTATTCGACATCCTGCGCAACGCGCGGGTGCTGCGTGCGCGCGCCGATCCGAATCTCGTGGTGTGCTGGGGCGGGCATTCGATTTCGCGCGAGGAATACGGCTACAGCAAGGATGTGGGCTACGAACTCGGGTTGCGTGGCATGGACATCTGCACCGGTTGCGGCGCCGGCGCGATGAAAGGCCCGATGAAGGGCGCGACCATCGCGCACGCCAAACAGCGGCACTACGAGAACCGCTACATCGGTTTGACCGAACCCGGAATCATCGCCGCCGAATCGCCCAACCCGATCGTCAACAGCCTGGTGATCCTGCCCGACATCGAGAAGCGGCTGGAAGCCTTCGTGCGCATCGGTCATGGATTCATCGTGTTGCCGGGCGGTGTCGGCACCGCCGAGGAAATTCTGTACCTGCTCGGAGTCCTGCTGGATCCGCGCAATGCGAGCCTGCCGTTTCCGCTGGTGTTCACCGGTCCCGCGGTGGCGGCGCCGTATTTCGAGCAGATCGACACCTTCCTGCGGCTGGTACTCGGCGAGGCCGCCTCGCAACGCTACCGGATCATCGTCGACGATCCCGCGGCGGTCGCGCATGCGATGCAACGGGGCATCGAGGAAGTGCGCAGCCATCGCGTGGAACAACACGACGCGTTCTTTTTCAATTGGGAACTGGACGTCGAGCTGCCGTTCCAGCGACCGTTCGTGGCCACCCACGAGACGATGGCCGCGCTGGACCTCGGACGCGGCCGCGCGCCGCACGAACTCGCCGCCGACATGCGGCGCGCGTTCTCGGGAATCGTCGCCGGCAACGTCAAGGAGGAGGGCATGCGCCGGATCGAACGCCATGGCCCCTACGAAATCCACGGCGACCCCGAATTCATGCGCGCGCTCGACACGCTGCTGCAGGGTTTCGTCGCGCAGAACCGCATGAAACTTCCCGGCCGCAAGTATGTGCCTTGCTACCGGATCGTTGGGGGAGATACTTCGACCGAGCGTCCGACGACCGAGAGCGAAAGCCTTTGACCGCGGATTGTCGCGGATCAACGCGGATCAAGCGAAAGCTTTTGACACGGATGAACGCGGATCAAAGCGGATCATGCGAAAGCTTTTCGCTTCTATCCGCGTCCCAACCTTTTGTGCGCTGCCGATGTTGCAAGCAAGAGCCTTTGACCACGGATGGGCACGGATCAAAGCGGATCAAAGCGGATCAAAGCGGATCATGCGAAAGCAATCCATATCCAGAGGAATCCGCGCTTGTCCGCGTTGATCCGCGTCCATGGCTTTTTTGCCCGGCGCTGATCTTCAACAGACGTGAGCCCGGACCAGCACGCAAAATGTCGTCATTCCGGGGCCGTCTGCGGCTTCATCGCAGACGGAACCCGGAATCCATTTTTGGGGTTCCGCCAAGCGGCAAGATGAATAAACTCGCCGCATCCCCGGATCAAGTCCGGGGCAGGCTCTGCGGCTCGTCGTTCGGGCCACCGGCTTCACCGGTGTTCGCTCCGGTCCTGCCTTCGCAGTCGGGTTCCACCGCCGGTGGAGCTGGCGATGGCCCCCGAAGGACGATGTGGTTTGTTGAACTTCAGCGCGAATCAGGAACGGATAAAGGGGAACCCTTCCGCTTCTATCCGCGTTCATCCGCGTCCAAGATTTTTGTGCACAGCCGGTGTTGCAAGCAAGAGCCTTTGACCACGGACTGCCACGGATCAACACGGATTTGCGTGTGCTGGTCGGGATGATCTGTCGCATTGACGGATGTCGCTTCAAAAGCGCGTGTCGGGCTTGATCCGTGTGTATCCGTGTCGATCCGTGGTGGGCTTTTCCGGCCAATCGGGCAGCCACGACTCCGCTATGCTTCGCGCGATGGCTTCCATTCGCGCGCTTACCCCCGAACTCATCAACCAGATCGCCGCGGGCGAGGTGATCGAGCGTCCGGCGTCGGTGGTCAAGGAGCTGGCAGAAAACAGCCTGGATGCCGGTGCGCGCCGCATCGACATCGACATCGAGCAGGGCGGAATGCGGCTGATCCGCGTCCGCGACGACGGTGCGGGCATCGCGTCGGAGGAATTGTCGCTGGCGCTCGCGCCGCACGCGACCAGCAAGATCGCGAGCTTCGAGGATCTCACGCACGTCGCGAGTCTCGGCTTTCGCGGCGAAGCGCTGGCATCGATTGCCTCGGTGTCGCGGATGTCGATCGTCTCGCGCCGTGCGGCGGACGTGCAAGGGACGCGGATCGACGGTGGCGCGACGCAGACTCCGCATCCGGCCGCGCATCCGGCCGGCACGACCGTGGAAGTGCGCGACCTGTTTCATGCGGTGCCGGCGCGCCGCAAGTTCCTGCGCAGCGAGCGCACCGAGTTCGGTCACATCGACGAACTGGTGCGTGCCTTGGCGCTGGTACGTCCCGACGTCGAGTTCCGGCTTGCGCACAACGGCAAGCCGGTGCGCGTCCTGAAGGTCGCCGATGATGGTGCCGCGCAACTCGGGCGTGTGGGCGAACTCCTGGGCGATGCCTTCGCCGGAAACTGCCTGCGCATCGAACATGCCGCCGCGGGACTGCAGCTCGCGGGATGGATCGGGCTGCCGACCGCGTCGCGCGCGCAGGCCGATCAGCAATATTTCCACGTGAACGGCCGCTTGGTACGCGATCGCAGCGTGGCGCACGCGGTGCGCCAAGCCTATGCGGACGTGCTGTTCCACGGCCGGCATCCGGCGTTCGTGTTGTTCCTCGATCTCGATCCGGCGGCGGTCGACGTCAACGTGCACCCGGCCAAGCGCGAGGTGCGCTTTCGCGACGCGCGGCTGGTGCATGATTTCCTGTT
>JBOHYT010000040.1:0-4051 GCA_050738055.1 Rhodanobacteraceae bacterium | reverse complement strand
CGCGCGCGGCGAGCAGGTAGAACAGTGCACGCACGACGGCTTCCGGGAATCCGCCTTGCTGGACACTCGCGTCGAGGTGCGCGAGCCTGCGCTGCATGTATGCGCGGTGTTCGGGCGACTCGCCGGGGTGACGCCGGGCCGCAGCCGTGTCGTGCACGCTTTGTCCCGCGATCGCGCGGACCCATGGCGAGCCGTAGAGCGCGTCGAACCACCACGCGGCGCAGCCGTCGCGTGCATCGCGCCACGCGTCCAGGGCATCCCCGATGGCGCCGGAGACCTGCGACTGGACTTGCAGAAACGGATTGTCCGGCGCGATCGACACGCGGTGCGCACGCACGTCGCGCGCAGCATTGGCGACGACGGGAGCCAGCGGGTGCTGGTCGGACCACCACTCGTAGCCGAGACGTACTGGCTGGAGTATTTGCATCCAGTGCGCCGTCCAGGGCGTCGTCACGGCGCGCACCCGCGGCTGCAGCGTGTTCCGGTACAGCGCCAGGTTGATCTCCGACACCCGCGCCGCGGCGGTAAAGCGCTGTTCGCTGGCCAGGTCCGGCTCGACGATGCGGCGCACTTCCTCGATGCCGCTGCCGCGGATGCTCATCAGGTACTGATAGTCCATGAGCTCCTCGTCGGGTATCCCCGCGGGACGGTCCTCGACTTCGGCGTGGTAGATGCCGGCCGGCAGCAGGTCGATGATGTCGATGTTGGCGGTGAACTCGCGGTGTTCCTTGCGGCCGACGCGGCCGGAGACGAAGATGCCGAGGTGCCCGATGCTGTCGTGGGTGGCGAACACGATGGTCTGGTTGTGCGCGACGATGTCCTCGTCGTTGCGGTACAGGTCGGTGATCCAGCCCAGCGCCTGACCCGGCGGGGTGATGTTGTCGCCCCAGGAGCAGAACACGAAGATGGGTGAGCGGATATTGCGCAGGTCGATGCGCACGCCGTCGGAAGTCGTGAGCTCGGCCATCGCGAGCTTGTTGCCAATGAACAGGTTGTCGACCGTGTACTGGATCTCGTCGCGATTCAGGAACACGAGGCCACCCCAGTACTTTTCGAAGCCGAGATAGCGCGGACCCTCGGTGTCGACCTCCGAATAGACCTTGTACTGCTTGTTCCACAGCGTGTTGGCCGGGTTGAGGCTCTCGAAGTTCTCGACCAGCCACGCGCCATCGAAACGGCCATTGCCGAGATCGCTGGTCAGAGCGGTAAGCCAGCTGCCGCCGGTGAGGCCGCCCAGGTAACGCATCGGGTTGTTGCCGGCCCAGTAGGAAACCGGCGCACCGGCCAAGATGATCGGCCCGAACAGTTCGGGCCAGACGGCCGCGGTCATCAGCACCTGCCAGCCCGCCTGACAATTGCCGATCACGGCCGGCTTGCCCCAGCTTTCCGGGTGCAGCGTGGCCACCTTGCGCAAGAACGCCGCCTGCGCGCGCAACACGTCCTCGATCGTCTGCCCGGGTACCGGATCTGGCAAGAAGCCGACGAAGTAGCAGGGGTGGCCGGCCTTGAGGGCCGCGCCGATCTCGCTGTCGGGCTTGAACCCCGCGATCCCCGGCCCGTGCCCCGCGCGCGGGTCGACCACGACGAACGGCCGCTTGGTCGGATCGATGGGGGTGTCTGCTGACGGTACGATCCGTACCAACCCGTAGTTGACCGGGCGTGGCAGATCCAGGCCTGACATGACCAGCTCGGCCGGGAAGTTGAGGACATTGGGAACCGCTTCGGCCAGATGTTCACGGTACTGGTTGCCGCGCTGGCGACGGATGTCGGCGTAGAGCAGCGTGCGCTGCCACGCGTCGAGCGAGTACTCGGTGGCTGCCTGCCACAGGCCGAACGGACCCATCAGTGCAGCGTTCCAGGCAGCGGCCGCGTTTTCGTGCAGTTCGGGCATCGGGTCCGATCCTTGGTACGCGCACGCACACCGCGTGCAGCGTCTATTGTGCAGTGCACAACGTTATCGAATCGGCAAAGTTCCGGATGCCCGTGTTGCACGCGTTCAGGCATTCTGTGTGCGCAACCGGCCGGGTCGAAATGGTGTCAGGGACATTTTCCATTGCGCTACCGGGTGCATCGGGCATCTTGGAAATGTCCCTGACACCATTTCGCTTCTTGCGCGCGTTCAGGCATCCGCTGTGCGCAACCGGCCGATGGTCAGCCGGTGGCGCGAGGTTTTCAGGGCGGGGTGGCAAAGACACCTCTGACCGCCACCGGCGACTGTGCACTGGTCCAGAGTTGACCGTGGCCGCGTCAGGACCTGGCCTGACCAACTTTCTGGCGCAGGCAGCCTCTGCGCAGGACCGAGCGGGCGAGTTGCACAGGAGAAGGTGGCTTGGGCCGCTCAACATTCTCCACGGGCAACAAGCAGGCTCCGGCGGAGTAGGCGACGCGGCATGGGACTGGCGCTGCCACGGTTTCTTCCGGTCTTGATTGACGCAAATGCCTACCTCGTGTAACTTTGCTTCCGCGTCCATCGTCCACCTCTCATTTCGATTATGGATGCCACACACCCGGCCCGCTCGAACGGGCCGGGTTTCGTTTCAGGGTTTGCCCTCAAGACGATCCGCCAGCGCCCGGATGCGGGCGCGACTCTCGGGCGTCGTCATGGCGTAGGGCGCCTGCACTTCGGCAATCAGGCGCAGCGCCAGCCGGAAGCGTTCGGCAGGATCAAGGCCGCCCGGTTGCTCGGGCGCAAGCCCCATGCCCAAGGCACCGGCCACGGCTTCGTCCAGTTGCCGGGCGGTGACCGGGCGTTGCGGTGGGAAGCGGCGGCGGGGCGGGCTCACGGCGCACCCCCTGCAGCAGTTACGGCTTGCCGTGGCAGACCTTCCACTTGCGACCGCTGCCGCAGGGGCACGGATCGTTCCGCCCCACCTTGGGCCACGCCTCTTCCCTGCTGACCGCTTGGGTTGGGGCTGCGCGCGGCACCGAGGGTGGCGCGAACTCCCGGCGCTTGTAGCTCACCCAATTGCGCACCCCGAGGATCAGCCAAGCGTTGAGGCTCACCCCCGCGGCTTGGGCTTGGGCGGTGACTTCGGCCGCCAGATCGGGCGGCAGGCGGAGGGTTAGGCGGGTCGCTGGCATGGCCGGGCTCCGGCTCGGAAGGTGACACCATTGTGACACCACTTTGACGCGCCATCAATGCCCCAGACCCCGCGCCATTGCTCACTTTGCTCACTTTTTCCGTTTCGCGAGCACTTTGTTGAGTATTAGACAAGCCCCGCGTGCCGGCGGCGCTCGCTGCGCTCGCTTCGCCGGCACTTGTTGGCCTGACCGAACTCACCCGTTCCCCGCACCCCGGAGAAGAAGCCGCCGGCAGGGAGAGGGGATCGCCGACAGGTTCACCCGAGAGAAGCTCGCCAAGAGGTCCCACGCCCCGCACAGACGCCGAGGGTGGCTCGGGGACGCTCCTTCCAGTCGCTCGGCGCTGCGCGCCCTTGTCGTAGCTTCGGCGGAACGCTTCGGCCTGCCGACAGGTCAGGGACCACCAGCCGAGATCGCCCCGTGTGTACACGAGGCCTTCCGGTGACACCAGCCCGCTGCGGTTGAGGGTCCAGCCGCGCCACTCGGGCCGCAGTGTCCCCAAGTCGCCCAGGCGATACAGCCGAAGCAGCTTGACCGCCGACCATGGCACCCGATGCGTGCCGCGATCCCACGCGCGGACCGCTGAAAGCGAGCAACCGAGCAGATCGGCGCAAGCCTTGCGGCTCAACAGGCACACCCGGCGCAGCTCGCGGAACCCGTCCGGGGGCAACTGCCAGACCCGGCGACGGGGGGCATAGTGTGACCCCGAGCGCCGACCCAAACGGCTTGCCGCTGCTGCCTGCCGACTCTCTGGATTGATGCAAATGCCTATTGTGTCAAATTATGGATAGCGCTCATGAGACCGCACCGCAGGACTGGCATCGTCCCGTCCCATGCCTCACCCTCGGCGGACAGCCCTCCACCGAGTCTTGAGATTTTGCAGGGGCTGTCCCGGAACCACGGCCGCGACTGGCCGCCCGGGTCATTCCTTGCGGCGCTGCACGCGGATCTCGTTGCGGATGTCCTTGAT
>JBOHYT010000039.1:0-3504 GCA_050738055.1 Rhodanobacteraceae bacterium | reverse complement strand
TGTAGCGGAAGAAGGTCGCCCAGTTGTCGACCGGGCCGGTCGCACCGATCACCGGCAGGTTGGCGAAGTCGTCGAACAGGAAGTCGCCGGAGAGGCCCGGGTGATACGCCCACCACGTCAGCGCCAGGATCGCGAGCAGTGTCAGCGCGAACGCGAGCGATCCGACCAGCCGCCGCGACAGACGCACGCCGGGCGAAAGGGTCACGGTCCGGCGTTCGCGGCGGTCATGGCGCGCAAGCATACGCGAGCGGGACAGGTGTGGCACAGGCGCTCGCGTGCGGAACGCCCGCCGCGGTGCTCACGCTGGATCCGGTGCGGCCAACTTTACTTCAGGCAGATTCCGCACGTCGCGCGCGGACTGCACCAGAATTTGCCGATCGCCTGCACCCAGCGACGTGAGATCGCCATCGTCGAAATACACGAGTGCCTTCAGCGCCTCGCCGGGCTGGAAGTTGGGCCCGAACAACGCGCGGGCGCCGGCAAGGCCATGTGCGAGGTCGGCCCCGGCGCGCAACATGGCGGCGATGTCACGGTAATCCTTCGCTTCGGCGCGCTGCAGAACCACCTTCAGCTTGGTGGCCAGCAAATCGGCGAGCGAGGCAACCGCCAGCACGCCGTCGTCCGTCTTTTCCGGCTCTCCGACGCGTCCGAAATCCGGCAACGCAAAAAAAGACAGCTTGACGGCATCGGCCTCTGCCTCTGCACCATTCACCAGAAACGTCAGCATGTTGCGTTCGTCCTGCAACACCGTCGCCGTGCGCGTGAACGGCAACGCCGCGGCCAGCGCGGGCCGGTCCAGCGTGCCACCCGAGAAGAAATCGAAATCGATCGAACTGCGGTGGCCGAGCCGCAACGCGATCGCCGTTCCGCCGTACAGCACGCAGCCCAGTTTCGCGGTGTCACGCAATGCCGGCCAGAGGCGCCGTTGCGCCGGTGGCAGGATGGAAAGGTGCGGGGCGAAGACGCCGCTCATCGGAAACGTCGCGTCGGCAGTGGCGGCACCCGTCCGATCTCGGCCAGGCCGAGGCGGTAGTGCCAAAATGCCCATGAACGCGCGCGGAACTGGCCTGCTTCGGCGCGCCTCAACACCCCGCGCAACACCTCATCGCCCACACGTGCGGCCAGTGCCTGGGCGTCTTCCCAGTCGCCGAGATCCATTACCTGCGCAATCACCCGCGCGGGTGCGGCGAGCGCCTGCTCCGGCGTTTTCCACCAGATGTACTTGCGGGCGAAGGGTCGCAGCGCTTCGCGATCGATGGATTGAGCGGACGATGCGGCAAGCTTTTGCATGGCGTCGCAATTGTAGCGGGGTGCGGGACGCGATCGTTGCTGCCGGCGCACTCGGGTACCACGCGCGTGGCAAAAAAACGGCCGCGTGGTGCGGCCCTTCGGGTGGGTCGATGCAACGGGTTACCGTCCGCGGTTTTGCGTTGCGCTTGGCACACGGGCTCTCGTCGCCAACCCGTGCGGCCGCTCCGCTCCGCACGCGTCAAAAAAAAGGGCCGCGCGGGGCGGCCCTTCGAATGTTGGTGAAGCAGGCCGCGATCAGCGGCAGCTCGACGGCAGGTACTTGTTGTCGACGGTCGTGCCTGCACCACTGTCGCAAGACCAGGCAAAGTTGCCGCCGCCCTTGGAGTACGGGGACAGCACCAAAATCTTCGTGGCGATGGCCTTATTGGCTTGGTTGCCGAAGGTGACCTGGATCTTGCCCGCCGCTGGCAAGGCCACGTCCACCGCTGTCACGTATTTGCCAACAATGGATTTGTCTGTGGCGATTCCTGCGGATGAATTCGCGGGTGGCCATACCCCACGATTGCTGTAATACTCCAATGCGCCTACCTTGGCGCCGCCTGACAGCGACATGCCTTCGGATACTTGCGCACGGATCAGGTAGTTCTGGTAGGCCGGGATCGCAATCGCGGCCAGGATCGCGATGATCGCGACCACGATCATCAGTTCGATCAGGGTAAAGCCTTTCTGCATCTTCATGGTTGGATACCTCTGGTTGTGGTGACTGGTCAACTGGTTGGGATACGCCTAAGTACAAGCCCCTGATGCGAACTCCCCTGGCCAGCCGGCCAGTGAGCCAGAAGCTCGGGGGGAGGGAAGCAGCTTTCGTGCCAGTCCCCAATGCTGCAAACCCGCCGAAAATCTAACCGTTAGTGCCTGATTCAGCTTGAGAACGGGTTCACAGTTCCGCGCGGTGCTCCGTCGCCGACCCATCTGGCGTTGACGCGGCGCGACAGGGTGACGCGTTTTGTCACCCGTTACGCGGGCAACCGCGCTGCCAGCGACAGACCGGCCAAGTGGGCAAGGGAGGAGGGCTCGCGCGCTTCGCTCCCTCCCCTTCAAGGGGAGGGCTGGGGTGGGGATGGGTTGAGGCTTGCGAAGAAGCTGCGACGACTACACACACCATCCCCCTCCCAGCCTCCCCCTTGAAGCTGTCTCTTGCTCACATCTCATCGGTGTCAGCCGGCAATCTGGCGGTAAGGCGCGTGCCTCTGCTCGTCATCCCGGCGAAAGCCGGCATCCATGGTCGCTGTGATGCGGCAACATCAAAATGGATCCCGGCCCTTCGACAAGCTCAGGACATGCCTTCGCCGGGATGACGGTTTCACTGGGAGAAGACGGTGCGCCGGTATGTATCAACCGCGGCACGACGACGGTAGGTATTTGGGATCCACGGTGCCCTTGCAGCTCCAAAGGATGCTGCCGCCCTGGGTCCACGGCGAGAGCACCAGGGTGTCGGCGCCGGCCGTCATAATCGCCGAGTTGGCGCTGCCGCCATAGGTCGCGGTGACGACGCCGTTGGTCACTTCGACCTGCGCGACGTAACGCCCGACGATCGAGGTGGCGCCGGGAAGGCCCGCCGATTGGTTGTCCTTCGGGAACCGGCCGGTATTGGAGACGAAATCCCAGATCGCGACCTTGGCGCCGTCGGCGAGGGTGATGCCTTCCGAAACCTGCGCGCGAACCAGATAGTTCTGGTACGCGGGAATTGCGATGGCGGCCAGGATCGCGATGATCGCGACCACGATCATCAGCTCGATCAAGGTGAAACCGCGCTGGATAGCGTGCTTGCACATGTGTGGGAGCCCCTGTGCCCCTTGCGTCGGCAACTGTCACGAAATGTGACAGCACGATGCGTGCCAAGCGCGGCTTGCCTTCCCGATTCAGTTGCTTCGCGCGTGCCATAATCCGGAGCATGTCGTCGGGTTTGCGGCCATCGCGGGAGTTGCAGGAATTGGCGAAGCGCCTCGCCGCCGAGCCGGATGTCGCGTTTGCGAGCGTGTTCGGTTCGGTCGCGAGAGGAACCGCGCGGCCGGACAGCGACATCGACGTTGGGGTGCTGCTGGATGCGCCACTCGGGTCGGCAAGGCGGCGAGAGCTGGTCGAAGCGCTGGCTCAGGTTACGGGCAGGCCGGTGGACCTGGTCGATCTTCGCGAGGCCGGCCCCGAGTTGTTGTTGTCGGCGTTGCGGGGCGAGCGCCTGATCGGGCGTGG